>JBGQLF010000170.1:0-11110 GCA_041499985.1 Gemmataceae bacterium | reverse complement strand
GCTTCTGCCTCCACCCGCTGGCCCAGCTCTCTCAGCACGAGGCCTAGGTTGTTGTGGCTTCGGGCCAGGTCCTGGCGGTAGCCGGGCACGGCGGGGAACTCGGCGGCCAGACGCTCCTGGAGGGCGAGAGCGGCGCGCTGGGCGGCCTCTGCCTCCGCCCGTTGGCCCAGCTCCCTCAGCAGGTTCCCCAGGTTGTTGTGGCTTCGGGCCAGGTCCTGGCGGTAGCCGGGCACGGCGGGGAACTCGGCGGCCAGACGCTCCTGGAGGGCGAGAGCGGCACGGTAAGTGGCCTCTGCCTCCACACGCTTGCCCAGGTCCCTCAACAGGATGCCCAAGTTGTTGTGGTTGGTGGCCAGGTCCTGGCGGTATTCGGGCACGGCGGGGAAGTCGGCGGCCAGCCGAGCGAAGATCGCACGCGCCTGCTCATAGGCCTGGACCGCCTGCTCCCTCTCCCCCATCTCCGTCCGCACATACGCCAGCCGCCAATAAGCCCGGCCGCGCTGCGCTTCCAGCTGGGCGTCCGCCCGCGGCTGCCGCACAAACTCCTCATAAAACGGCACCGCGCTCGCCAGCAGATCCCGCCGCAGCATGTGGAAGTCCGCCTGCTTCAGCCGCTTTTCCTCTGCTACCCGCGTGATCGTCTTCTCCACCGCTTCCCGCGCCAGCTTGTAGTTGGCCTCCGCCTCCTGCTGTTGCTTGACCGCTTCCTGCTGTTGCTTGACCGCTTCCTGCTGTTGCTTGCGCGCTTCCTCAGCATTCGCCTGCGCCTCGCTGCGCAGCCGATACTCCCGCTCCGCCCAGATCAGGCCGCCCACTCCCAACGCCACCAGGGCGGCGCTACTGACCACGATCAACGCCACCGCGGCCGGCCGACGCTGGGCCCACTTCCAGGCCCGTTCCCAGGCCGGCGTCGGCCTGGCTCGGATCGGCTCGCCAGCCAAGAAGCGCTCCAGATCCTCGGCCAATGCGGCGGCGCTGCCATAGCGCTTGCTGGCCTCCTTGGCCAGGCACTTCAAGCAGATCGTCTCCAGATCGCGTGGCAGCCGTGGCTGCAAGCGGCTCGGCGGCACCGGCTCCTCCGCCACCACCTGTACCACCGTCTCCAGCGGCGTCGCCCCCTTGAACGGCGGTCGACCCGTCAGCAGCTCATAGAGGATCGCCCCCAGGGCGTAGATATCCGCCGCCGGGCCGACCTTTTGGCTCTTGCCCTGCGCTTGTTCCGGCGCCATGTAACAGGGGGTGCCGACAATCACGCCACTGACCGTCTGGTAGCCGGGAGCCTCCGTCCCGCCGGCGCTCGTGTCCAGGTTCAAGCGCTTGGCCAGGCCGAAGTCCGCGATCTTGGGCAAGCCTTCCACGGTCAGCAGGATATTGCCCGGCTTCAAATCGCGGTGGACGATGCCACGCTGGTGGGCCACCTGCATGGCCCGGGCCAATACGGCGACCAGCTCGGCCGCTTGGAGGGGAGGTAAGGTGGCCCCGGCCAGCTGCTCGGCCAGGTTGCTGCCTTCGACATATTCCATGGCGAAGAACGGTTCGCCCGCATGCTCGCCGACTTCGTAGATCTGCACAATGTTGGGGTGTTGCAACTGGGCAATCGCTTCGGCCTCGGCGCGGAAGCGCGCCACCTGCTCGGCAGCCGTGTGGGAGCTGGCGCTGAGCATTTTCAGCGCCACGAAGCGTTTGAGCCGTGTTTGCCGGGCCTTGTAGACCACGCCCATGCCGCCCCGGCCAAGCTCCCCCAGCAGCTCGTAACCGCGGACGCTGGGCAAGCTCGGCGGCAGGGCGGACAGGGTCGCGCGCTCCCGCAGCGTCCTTTGCTCGTGGACTGGGACTGGGCTGGCGTCCACGGTGAAGACTGATGCCGGACGATTGGCGTCAGGCCCGGAATCCACTCCGGAATCTCCTGACTTCGGGTCCTGGATACCCACGCGGGGCTGGGTCAGGGTTTGCTCGATCAGCTGACAGGAGAGCTCGGCGCTGGCCGGGTCCGGAGGGCCCACCGGAGGCGGTGTCCGAGCCCCCGCCTGCTCGTCTCGGGGGAGCGGTTGCAGCAGCTGCCGCCAACGGCTGACCGTGCGGTTGTCCAGCAACTGCTCCAGGCGCTGCTGGCAGGCGGCGCAGGCGTCCGTGTGCTCCACCAACGACCCGACCAAGTCCTGCGCCAGGACTCCAGCAAGTAACGCGGCCAACTGGTTGTCCGACGGACAGGGACTCATGAGGCCACCTCCCGCCCTTCGAGCTGGTCAATCTCCGCGCGGAGCATTTTCTGCACCTTGCTCTTGGCGACATAGACCATCGTCACTTGCAGCCCCACCCGCGGGGCTACCTCCGGGCCGCTGAGGCCCTCGAACGTCAGTAATCGGAACGCCTCCCAGGTGTGCGGCGCCACCCGACGCTGGACGCGCGTCATGGCTTCATCCAGCACTTCGCGGTCGTACAGCTCCGCCAAGTGCCGGTCCAGGTCGTCGCGGGCCTCGACCGAGGTGAGGTTGTCCCAGACCCGGCTGTCGCCGCTGCCCAGGCCGGGCCGGGCACGCCGCTGGAGGAAATCCTGCCAGGCGTGATGCACCAGGGTTTTGAGCCAGGCGCGGAAGCTGCGGCTGGGGTCGTACTGGAAGTGGCGCAGCTTGGCGACCAGTTGCAGCAGGACTTCCTGGGTGACGTCCTGGGCGTCGGACTCCTGCAACTGCCAGTGGCGGCACCAATCGAGGATCTTGGGACCATAGCGGGCGACGAATTCCTTCCAGGCCCCCTGGTCGTCGGCAGCGCCGCCGACGCGCTGCAATAGCGACGCGGAGGTTTGTAGCGCGGAATCGCCACCGTTCATGACCCTTCCTCCAGAAAAGCGCCAACGCGCAGGACCTCCACCGTCCCCAGTCCGCCGGGTCCCATTGTATCGCCTTCCAAATGCCCTTGCAGCAGGCAAAAGGCCGACGCACCTTCAGCGCGCCGTTGACCCAAGGGCTTCCCTGCCTTCAATGCACGTCCTGGAAGAGTGCGAAAACAATTGATCGCTCCGGCGCTAGGTTTTGGCCCGTCGAGCCGTAATCACCTGCGACGAGAGGAAAAGCTGGAAGCCAAGTGGTTCCCCGCAAGCCTCCGCTGACTAACCTTCACGGGAGTATCTGTCATGAGACGGCTCTTGCACCAGCTGATTCGGAAAACCACCAAGTCCACGAAACAGGGTGCCTCCACCCCCTGTACCAAGAGCAGCTTCCTGAGCATCGAGTCTCTCGAAGAGCGCGCGATGATGTCGAGCACCCCGATGCCATGGGACCCGCCAGTCCCGAAGCCCGTTGTGGGACAGCCCGCGCATTTGCTCGTCTTCATCGAGGCGTTGCCTATGGCACAGCCTGTGAGATTCTCGAAGGCACAGAGCGCTAACTTGCTGGTGTTCTTCGAGGTTCTTGGGAAGAGCCAACCACCGCAGATGGAGCCCCTGATCAATGCCACGCCCGTGAACACCTTCGGCCAACCGGTGACCAATCCTGCGCCGGCGAACATCTTCGGCCAACTGGTCTACAACCACTCGGTCGTGGACCAGTTCGGCGACACCATTACGGGGCAAATCGTGCAGGTCTCCCGGCCCCAGGCGCCGGTGCTGCCGCCGGGAGTCGTCTATCCAGCATTCCTCCACGTCAACAACGTAATGGACGCGGACGGCGTGACCAGCCTGGCGCAAGCGGCGTTCACAAGCGAATTCCTGGCCGCGCCCGGCGCTGGCACGCCACACGGCACAGTGGCTGGCGGAACCTACTTCACGGGCGCGATGATGGCGAGCTTTGACGCGGGCGGGTTCTGGGACGACGAGAAGAAATGGGCTGCTGCCGGGGCCACGCTAGGAGGAATGGGTGGGGCGGCTGTGGGTGAGGAGGCCGGGGGCATCCGGGCAATTCCCGGAGGCACTCTCGGAGCCGCGGCCGGCGGGCTTGGTGACGCCATCGTGGGCGCGGCCGCCGACGCGTGGGATGCAACCCACCCCAAGCACTGAAACGGACGCCGGGCCGCCAACCGGCCTCCGCCCCATGGTGAGGGGAAGCGTTGATCACTTGAAGTCTGGGTGTAATTCAAGGGGTCGAGAGTCCATCGGGACTTCCGACCCCTTTGCCACTACCATCCCCGAGCGCCGTTCATGGACCTTCCTGGGGTCAATCCAGAGCAGCCTGTCCACCGGGCGAGCGAACGGCGGGAGCTGACTGAGCCACACTTCGAGCTCTTCCGAAGCCGTGCCGACAATCGAGATGCCACGTCCCTTCTCCTGCCTGGTGGTGCCCGGGCAAGCGGGGACTCTCTCCGGCTGCTGGCTGTGGCACGGACATTCCTGTCCGTGGCAGCTCGACGGGGACGCAGCCCGTCCGGACAGGAAGGTCCGGCCCACGGTTCTCACTTCTCGCCGTCCTTGTAGCCCTTCTTGAACGGGGCCGGGTCGATCACATCCGGAAAGCCGTCACCATCGCTGTCCTTCAGGTACGGCAGATCCAGGCCATACGCCTGCCGCACATTGGTCAAGGCATAGGAGAGGATGTCTTCGCCCCGTACGTTCTTGATCGGCCCTTCGATCTTGCCCGGCACGCGGAATAGCCATTCGGGATTGAAGCGTTCGATCCCAGTGTCCATGCCCTGCACTTGGAAATGTTCGGCAATCTTGCCATCGCCGTCGAGATCGCACGGCAGCTGATCGGTCTGATACAACACCAGGCTCTGCAAGAAGGCGATTATCTGACGACGCTCCTCGTCGCGCAAGGCGCCATAGGCCATGTGGGCCGCCGAGGCCTCGCCGCCGTGCCGCCGGATGACGGCGTCCAGATCGAGGCTGGCACCGTCGTGGCCATAAGGACCTGTGGTGCCGGCGCCCCACAGCGGCGTGGTTCGCCAGTGTCGCACGACACTGCCATCAAACTGCATCTGGTAGAAGTCGGGGCCGACATCGTGGTATTTGAAATCGCTGTAGATGCCCCGCACCGTGGACGCCTGCCGGCGCGGCATCCAGCGGTTGCCGCGCTTATCCGCCAGGTAATGCAAGCGGCCTTCGAGCCGTTCCGTCTTGTCATTGAAGGCGACTTGCAACTCGAACAATCGCCGGTCGCCGTCGTAGCGTTCTGTGTAATCCCGAGCGCCCGGACTGTAAGCTTGCAAGTGCCAGTCCGGCACATGGCAGGTCGTGCAGGCGATGCGCTGGAACAACTGTTCGCCGCGGACAACGTCCGGTGTGCTCTTGCTGCGTGCTGGGGCGGGGTGGTTCAGCAGATACCACTCCACCACATCGAGGTCGCCTTCGGTGATTTCCTCACAGTAGCCGTCACGGTCCGGGTCGTCCTTGCTGATGCCGGTCGGGCCGCGCACCGCCCCGCGGTCCTTGCCGGCCTCGGTGACGAATTGCTGGGCGCCGGGATTGGAGACCAGCCCAAGACCATCGCCATAGCGGCTGGTAAAGGTAGTCGGATCACACGCTTGCAGGCCGGAATGGATGTCGAACGGCGTGGCCGTGAAAGCACGCAAGGTCGTCGGCACCGGCGGGCGGAAGGGCATGTACAAATGGCCGAAGCCGAACACTTGCACCTGGATTGTGTAGCCGGCCACGCCGGGAGAGTTCAGGTTCTTGGCGAAAGGGATGCGCTTGCCCTCTTTATCGACAAAAATAGGGTAGAAGATCGGATTCAGATCTGGGTAGCCGTCGCCGTCGAGATCCTCGAAGCTGCCAAAGTCAATTGCCACACGCTCCCCAGGAATACCCGGCGGCAGGTTGCTGAGGATGCAGCGCTTGCCCTTGGCCTCGGCGAAGCTGATCCAGCCATCACGGTTGCTGTCGGCCAGGGCCAACGCCTGGAGCCGCATTTGCAGGCCGATCATCTCGACCAGGCCGGCGCCAAAGAGGTGGGGTGTGTTGCGACCGCTGCCACCGTTCTTGGCAATCGTCATTCCGGCACCGGCGTCGCGATACGGCACATTGTGACAGGCGCCGCAGGAATTCACATGGCCGCGGTCCATCATCTTGCTGGCCCCGTCGGGCAACAGTAGGCCGTCGAGCTTGCCGGCATCGCCATAGACGCCATCGCGCTCGCGGAAGTTGCGCTGCGTCAGGCTGCGGCCCCACTGGTAGCCGAGCCAGGGATCGACCTGCTGCAAATATATCGAGCCACCTACTAGGGCCGGATCAGTCGTATGAACCACGCGGCAGCGTGGGTTCTTGATCGACAGGCCACTCAGGTCGCGCGGCAGGTCGATCGGATTGTCCAGCGAATTGCCGGGGCGCTCTGTCAGTTGCGCTCGCAGTGTGAGCAGCTGGCTGAGGCAGACGGACACCAGAACGCCGAGGACAAAACCCGCCAGAATCAAACGGTTGCGTTTCACCATTGCATGCTCCGCGGTCAGCTGGCACTATAATGCCCCAGGGAGAGCCGCTTTCGGGCTCAACAAGATTATCGCATAAAGCTGTCCCGTGCCACGAGAGGAAAGGTTTTCATGGTTGAACGCAAGAAAGAATTGAAGCGACGCTACAGCCGCAAGAAAAAGATGGCCAAGCTCAAGGCACGCCTGGCGACAACGAAGGAGGGGCGCGAGCGGGACACGCTTCTGCGCAAGATCCACTTCCTCAGCCCGTCGTGGACCGAACCGCAAGAGGCCTCGGCGTAATCCGGTCTGCTGCCGGTCGTGGAAGTCTTTCATCCGTTCGCCGTGTGCCCCGGGCCTCCGCCCAGGCCCGAGGCACGCGGCGCAACGCAGCTGCATCGCGTCCGGGAATCTCGTCTTGTCCGCTCGTGAGTGGCGGGCTTCAGTCGGCGAACTGACGAACGGAGGGAATCCATGCGCACGTTCTGGTTCTGTGTGGTCTTCGGTAGCCTGGGGCTGCTTTGGCTCTTGTCGGCACAGCCAATGAATGCCGGCCCCGCCGACGTATCTCCGCCCGAAGCGAAGGCGACCGCGACGCCGGACGGCGCGCCAGCGCCCATCAGCGCGGAGGCAGTAGCCCAGCGCGTGTGGACGCTCACCAACCTGGTGCTGAAGGAACATCTGGATCCGCCCACGCGCCAAGAGATGGTCCTGGCCGGGGCGAAGGCGCTCCTGAGGAGGGCCGGCACGACGGCGCCGCACGACTTGAGCCAGCGCATCTCGACGCTCGCGACCGAAGAGCAGTTCAAGGCCCTCGTGCGCGAACTCTGGACCGAGGCGACCGGCAACCCGAACGAGACTACCCTGGCGCTGCAAGCCGCCCTGCTCGAGGGCCTGCTCAGTCCCGTACCCGGAAGGGCGAACCTGCTTTCCGCCGAGGAAGTCAAGACGATGGAAGTCATCGCCGGCAACCGCTATGTAGGCACCGGCATTCAGATTCGCTTTCATGAGGATCGGAAACTGGTTCAGATCGTGACACCCCTGCCCCGTGGTCCCGCCCGTCGGGCCGGCGCCAAGGCAGGAGACTTGATCCTAAGAGTAGATGACAAGAACACCGAGGGAATGAGTGTGCAGCAAGTCGTCGCCCTCGTGCGTGGCGGAGAAGGAACACCCGTGACTTTCGTCGTTCGCCAACCGGATAGTGACGAGACCCGCACGCTGAAGATGATCCGCGGCGTCATCCCCTTTGAGACCATCCTGGGCCACAAGCGCCTGTCCGAGGAAAGCTGGCAGTATCGGGTCGATGCCGAGGCGCCCATCGCTTACGTTACCGTCCAGTCGATCACCAGCAGCACGCTGCACGAGTTACGGCAAATCGAACGGCAGCTTCAGTCCGAGGGCTTCCGCGCCTTGGTGCTCGATCTCCGCTTCTGCATCGGTGGACATTTGCACCACGCGGCGCTGCTCGCCGATGGGCTGCTGGACGGCGGCTTGATGTGGCGCGTGCGCGACGTCCACGATGAGGTCAAGGAATACCGGGCCGATCGGGACTGCCTCTTCCGTGATTGGCCGCTCGCCGTACTTGTGATGCGGCCCCTGGCGGAGGAGTCAGGGCCCATCGACTTCTCGAAGAACGCTGCGGGCAGGAAGGGCGAGGTGGTCACCGCGAGCAACTCCGCAGAGTTAGTGGTGATGGCATTGCAGGATAACGGCCGGGCCGTGGTCGTCGGCGACCGGACTCTGAGCGACGGCTATTGCCGTAGCCTGGTTCCTTTACCGGACGGCCAGGGTATGCTGCGTTTGCGCACCGGTCGGCTGGAACGGGGCAAACCAACGCAGGATGGCTGGGGTGTGCAGCCCCATTACACCGTCGCACTAAATCAGGATCAGCAAAAGTCGCTATTCATCTGGCAAAACGCCAACGCACGGCCCGAGCGCCCCGCCGACGCACCCGAGCGTGCCCCGGAGGATCCGCAACTCGCCAAGGCCGTCGAGCTGCTGCGGGCCGCCCTGAAGTCGCAAGAGACGGCAAAGTGATCAGGTGCCACGACGAGCGGAGAAACCATTCGGCAGGAGGAGCTGACCATGGTGCAAGGAACATCACTGCGCTGCCTCCTCTGGATTGGCTTGGCGGGACCCCTGGCGCTGTGCGGCTGGCTCGGGAGCCGGGCCGATAGCTCCACGGGCAAGAAGGTGGCGATGCCGGCGCAGCTCCGACGTCCTGTGGCCCTGGTACTGGCGGACAAGGGGAAGTGGCTTTTCGTGGCCAATCAGCGCAGTGGCAGCATCTCGGTCCTCGACACCGGCAGTCTGCGAACGGTTGCCGAGGTAGGTGCCGGCCGCCAGCTTGCCGACTTGGTCCGTACACCGGACGAACGCCACCTGTTGGCCGTGGATGAAGCCGCCGATCAACTGTTGCTGCTGGCGCGCCGGGGGTCAGGACTGGAGATCCTGGATCGCGTCGGAGTCAGTCCCGGACCGGTCAGCGTCCAGGTCGCGGGCGACGGCTCACGCTGCTTTGTGGCCTCCCTCTGGTCCCGGCGTCTAACGATCGTCGAACTGGCGTCGATTGCGGAAGCGCCGACGAAGCTGCGTGTGGCGAAGACTCTTGCCCTGCCCTTCGCGCCTCGGAAGCAGCTTCTGGTGCACAAGGATACCAAGCTGATCGTAGCCGACTCTTTCGGTGGACGCCTGGCCGTGGTGGATGTCGGCCGCGGCGAGGTGGAAGAGATACGCACATTGCCGGCACACAATATCCGTGGCCTGGCTCTCAATCCGGCGGGCGACAAGCTACTGGTCGCCCATCAAGTCTTGAATTCCCTGGCTCAGACCACCTTTGATGATGTCCATTGGGGCAACCTGATGACCAATAACCTGCGCTCGCTGGCGCTGAACCGCGTGCTCACCTCCGAGGTGGACCTGCTGCAAGGCAGCTATTTGGCTCAGCTTGGCGAGGCGAAGAACGGCGCCGGGGATCCGGCCGGTATCGCCATCGGCGCCGAGGGTAAGGTCGTGGTCACCCTCGGCGGTCTGGGCGAAATCTCCTGGGGCACGGAGCGGGACGACAGTCGGCGTCGCCTGTCAGTGGGACGCCGACCGACGGCCGTGGTGACGAGCCCGGATGGCAGGCGGGCCTATGTGGCCAACACTTTTGCCGACTCTATCTCGGTCGTCGATCTGCAACTCGGACGAGTCGAGGCAGAAGTTACTCTGGGGCCACAACGGGAGCTGAGCCTGGAGGAGCGCGGGGAACTGTTGTTTTACGATGCCCGTCTGGCGCACGATGGCTGGTTTAGCTGCCACAGTTGCCACACCGACGGTCACACCAATGGACTGCTCAACGACAACCTCGGTGATAATTCGTTTGGCGCCCCCAAACGGGTTCTGTCCCTGCTGGGTGTGCGCGACACAGGACCCTGGGCCTGGAATGGCAGCATCGGTGATCTGGAAAGCCAGATCCGCAAGTCGATCGAAACGACCCTGCGCGGCCCCAAACCGTCGGAGGCGCAGGTTCAGGCCCTGACCGCATACCTGCGAACGCTGTCACCACCGCCTTCCGCGGCGCGCTTGACGGGCGAGGTAGATGAGAAAGCCGTGCGTCGGGGCCGGGAAGTATTCCAGCAGCAGGCCTGCGGCAACTGCCATGCGCCGCCGGAATACACTTCGCCCAAGACGTATAACGTGGGCCTGACCGACGAGGTGGGCAACAAGAGCTTCAATCCGCCGTCGTTGCGTGGCGTCAGCCAGGGCGGGCCGTTCTTCCACGACAATCGCGCCCGCAGTTTGGAGGAGGTCTTCACGCGCTACCAGCATCAGCTCAAGGGCGAGCTGTCGAAGCAAGAACTGGACGACTTGCTTGCCTTTCTGCGCAGCCTGTAGTCGTATCCTCAGGGTAGAACAGTGGCGATGGCTCCGAAATCCTTCACCCTGTTGACGAACTGTGTTGCAGACATCTCGTCGGGCAAGTCGAGAACGATGGTCTCATTATGGTTGAGCCCTCGATTCACCAGGTCGAGCGCTTCATTCAAAGGAAGCCGGGCCTGTTCTCGAATCAGTTTAATGACGTGAACCGTTTTCAGTCCGGGGTTCCAGCCAGCGATTCTTACCTGAGGCATTGCTACTCCACGAAGCACGCGCCTTGTAGGCAGATTCCTACCCCTCCCGGTTAATCAGGTCGATCATGATCCGCAAGCGCCCCAGGCTGCGGCGATCGAAACGGAAGCGCAAACGCGGCAGCGCAGCCAGATGCGGATCGTTGGCCTCGGCGGGCAGGGCACCGGTCAACTCAAACGTCCCCGCTTCGACGATGTCGCCAAAGTTTTCGCGGATGTGCTCGAGGAGTGCCGGTTCCAGGGTCCGCTGGAGGCGCAGCACCAGATCGCCCTTGACGTAGCGCATGCTATGGTAGACGCGGTAAAACCCGAGCACTTCGTCGACGGCCTCGTCCACCGAATCGGTCACTTTGAACAACGCCAAGTCGGTGGGTGCGATCAACCGTCGTTTCAACAAAACGTCTTCCACGAAGCGTTGCCACTGCCGCCAGTAATCGCCGCCTGGTTCATCCACCATGACGATGGGAAACAGATGGCTCTTGCCGGTCTGCACGAGCGTCAAGACCTCGAACCCTTCGTCCTGAGTGCCGAAGCCGCCCGGGAACAAGGCGACCGCGTCGGATTCCTTGAGGAACAACAGCTTGCGCGTGAAGAAGTACTTCAGGTGCATCAACTTGATGTCACCGGCGATGACCGCGTTGGCCGACTGCTCGAAGGGCAGCAAG
>JBGQLF010000169.1:0-11129 GCA_041499985.1 Gemmataceae bacterium | reverse complement strand
GGGTATTGTACAGGAACCTGACAGTGGCAACCTCGAGCTTTTCAGTCATCGCGGCGCGTTGGCGCGGATCATGCGGACCCCAAACACAGTAGCTATGGAGCTTCCGTTGGCAGCCTCAAAGCGTACAGTGACCTTTTGTTTGCCCTGGACGCCGGCCTTGGCGGCGACTTCCTCGAAGGTGCCGTCGCCGCGATTGCGGTACAGGCGGTTTGGGCCGGCTTCGCAGCAAACGAAGAGGTCGAGAAACCCGTCGTTGTCGAAGTCGGCCCAGGTGGCGCAAAGGGTGTTGCTCGGTTCCATCAAGCCGGCTTCCCGGGTGACGTCGGTGAAGGTGCCGTTGCCGTTGTTGCGCAACAGGCTCGGCCGCATCGGCCGCGGCATCCAGGCCCCTCGCATGATGAAGAGGTCCAAATAGCCGTCGTTGTTGTAATCGGTCTGCACCAGGTTTAAGCCGCCGAGCTGGTTGCTGAGGCCGGCCGCCTCCGTGCGGTCCTCGAAAGTGCCGTCGCCCTTGTTGCGATAGAACGCCATGGACTGGGCGTTGTCCCAGTTGGTTACGACCAAATCCAGCAAGCCGTCGTTGTCGAAATCGTCCATGACCGCGCCGCCCGCCGAGTTCGTGCGCGCGACGCCGACTCGGTGGGCGACGTCCTTGAAGCGGCCGACGTCTAATTCCCGTCCGAACTGATCGAAAGTCATGAGATACGCGCGCGGCACCTTACCCGGGTATTCTCCGAGCGTCATGTAGGCCACGTTGAGCAGCCAGCGAACGCCCACGTCGCCGGGGAATTGCCCGAGGTACTCCGTGAAATGCTGGATAGCCTGGCGCGAGCCGGTCGGCTTCGTATGGACCGCCGTGGCCGGAATCGGGAAGATGCAGGCGCCTTCCCCCCTACATTCCAGGCAATTCTCGATCTCCCCGCGGCGCAGGCCCGCGACGCCCTGAAAGAAGACGATCGAGTAGAGCCATTCCTCGGCCAGGCGGTCGGACGATTGCACCAGAGCGCGAGCTTGCTGAAGGACTTCGTAGGCCGCAGCGGGATCCCCCCCGTACATCAACAAACCGGCCTTGGAAAGAAGCAGCGCCGGCTTATCCTTCACGGCCAGGTCGTTCGCGGCCAGGCGTTTGTCGATCTCCGCAATGCCGCGACGGTCCAGGCCCGTAAAGGCGTCCCGAATGCTTTCCAAAGAGGAAGGGTCCTTGATGGGTTGCAAGTCCGACAGGACTGTGAGGAAACCGCCCGTGTCTACAGACTTCGCCGGCTGGTAAGACAGGGATCGTTTGGGTGCAGCAGGCTGGGAAGGAGCGGTTTCCGCTCCGGTTTTGACAAGCGCATACAGACCGAGCGAACAGGCGGCGAGTAGGGGCAACACCAGGAGAATGGCTCTCGTTTTCATGGAACTTCGGCCTCTTGGTCAAGTGTGTTGCCAGCCATCTTCGAGTTCACGGTGCAGATCAGGGCGGACTCCCCGAACCGGGCGTCAGGCACACCCAGCGGTCGGCCGGGCCGCCCGGAAACGCTTCCCGGGTGCCGTCCGGCCAGGTCACTTCGATCCGGTCATAAGCGGTCGATCCGCCCAGCCCGAACAACGGCCGGGGGTCGTTCGCGCTGAGGTAGCTATGCGCCGACTGGGCCACCTGCACCCATGTGCGGTCGCCAGCCTTCACCCGCACAAGCGTGCCGAGGAGGTCGCGGTTCCCTTTCGCCGGGTCGGTGACCCGCACCCCGAGCCAGTGCCCGCCGGGAGCGACATTCCGGTACAGCCGGGCGCGGTCGCCGATGCTGACGACCAGGAGATCCGGCCGGCCATCGTTATCGAAGTCCCCCAGGGCCAACCCGCGGGCCACGTTCGCCCGCCCGCAGAACACAGGCTGGGCCTCTGAGATGTCCTCGAACTGCCCCTTCCCGGTGTTCCGCAGGAGCTGGTTCCGCTCCGCGTAGGGCCGCCAGAACGCCGCCAGGTGGCCGGCCTCGGGCAGCACCGCCCCGCGATGCACCCGGCCGTTGACGTAGGCGATGTCCGGCCAGCCATCCCGGTCGAAGTCGGCGGCCACGGCCCCAAACCCGGTCCCCCGCCAGGCGGTACGGATGACCCGGGAGTCCTGGGTGTGGTCCCGGAACTGACCGACCGGCCCCTGCCGCCAGAGAGTGTGCGTTTCGTTGTTGAGGTGGGTGATGAACACGTCGAGCAGCCCGTCGCCGTCGTAGTCGGCGACCGCGATCCCCATGTTGGCGAACGACTGCCCGATGCCTGTCAGCGCGATTCCGCGGGACATGGCCTCGTTCTTGAACGTGCCGTCGTGCTGGTTGACCCAGAGGTGGTTCGGGGTGCCGTCGTTGGCGATGAGGAGGTCCGGCCAGCCGTCCCCGGTCAGATCGGCCGCGTACACCACCAGCCCCGGGGCGGCCTTGGTCGCCAGCCCGGCCGGCACGGTCACGTCGGCGAACCGCACCGGCTTGCCGTCCCCCGGCCCCAGGTTGTGGAACAACCGCGGGATGGTGCCGGGAAACGTCTTCGGGCCGCAGAACTCCCGGTTGCCGTCCGACCCGTTGCACGGCCACGACTTATCGTAGTCGAGGTAGTTCACGATCACCAGGTCCAGGCGCCCATCCCGGTCGTAATCGACGAACGCGGCCGACGCTCCCCAGTGCGGGTTCGCGATACCCGCCTCGGCCGTGATGTCCCGGAACTTGCCGCCGCCTTCGTTGAGGAGCAGCCGGGCCCCGATGAACTGGGTGATCAGCACGTCCGGCCGGCCGTCGTTATTCACGTCGCCGATGGCCACGCCGACGTTGTAGCCGTCGAAGTCCAGTCCGCTGCCAGCCGACGCGTCCCGGAACTTGCCGTCCGGCGTCTGGAGGTAGAGCCGGTTGCCGACCCCGGTGTTCGGGCCGGCCCCCTGCAGCAGCAGGATGTCGAGCCGGCCGTCGCCGTCGGCGTCGAAGAGCGCCACGCCGCCGTACATCGACTGCGGCATGAAGTAGGTGCCGGTCGGCCCGCAGTCGTGCGTGAAGTTCAGCCCGACCGCGTCGGTCACGTCCTCGAACCAGGGGGGGACGGCCGGCGCGGCGGCTTCCGCCGGGCCGTTCGGCGGCGTGCGGTGACACCCGACCGACCAAACGGCCAGCCCGGTCACTACAGCAAGGATGGCACTTAGGGTGCGGTAGCGCATCACAAGAGGTCCGGGAACAGCGACCCGGCCCCCGCCAGGAGTCTTGGGTCAGGAATCAGGAGTCAAGAAGGAGCGAGAGGGCGGAGACCCTCTGGCTCCTGACTCCTGGCGGGGGCCGGTCCGGTGAGAGATCAGGGTCCGTGGGTCTTGACCTTGATGTCGATTTCAAACGCGTTCGCCGCTCCGGCTTCGACCACCCGCGTCTCCTTACTCTGCGCGCCCCACTCCGGTGGGATGTATTCTACCAGCGTCGGGTCGGATTCCCCAGTAGGACCGCCGGGCTCGCCCTTCTTCTTCTCCAGGTAGCCCTTGATCTGGACTTGGGCAGCCTTGGGAACCGGCGGCGCCGTAGCGGACTTCTTCATTGCGGAAACTGAAACATTGTTCATGCCAATCATCGCTTGCCCGCTGAACGATCCGTCACTAATTAGCATGCTCGAAGGCACTTGGCCTTGCACGACGAAGGCGATCTGGCCCTTTTCTATCGGCTTGCCGTTGAAAGTCACCTTCCCCTTGACGTTCGCGTACTTTGGCTTATCACTCTTCTGACAGCCAACCACGGTCACGAGGGTGAGGAACAATATAGATCCGAGAAGACGGTTCATGGTATGTCACGAATGGGAAGATATAAAGGATAACAGGCGGGCCGACACCCGGTGCCGGCCCGCCAGGAAATGTACTCCAACCCTCCCGCCGCACGGTTCACGGGAGAGTGAAGACTAGGCCGTCGTCCCGAGTGGCCAAGGCGGCCAGCGTGAAGAGGTCGGTACTGTCACTGAGGAAGCGGACCGACCCATCCGCGAAGAGCGCGTTCACCCCGCCGCTGTGATTGGACACGAGCGGAACGTTCGCCCCTTCGCTGTTCCACCCAGCACTAGGAGTGCTCTGGGTACCGCCGCAGACGCCAACGCCAATGCCTTTAACAGTGGTTTGACACGGCCAAGGGCTGCCGTTGAGGGTCTTCGCGTTGATCGGGTAGCGGATGGTCGTGTACGTCTGACCGCGGGCATCCATGCTCTTGCTCGGCGGATTCACAGTGCCATTCGCCGATGCTCCGTTCGAGTGGCCGCGGAAGAGTCCACCCCCGGTCGATGTCACCGAGTACTGATCGTTGACAATGGCGTTATTCCATTGCTGGATGCCGGTCAGCTGGGTGGACTGTTCGGAGATCACCATGGTGTTGCTCGTTCCGTCCGAGATACTGCTCAACTTGACACTGGCGTTATCCGGGACGATTACCCCGCCCCAGGCGGTGGTGCCCCAGCCAGCGGACCAGCTCGAGGAGTCCGTGTTCCGGGACTCCCGGAAGAGCCCGGCTGAGTCGAGCCGATCGACCGCCCCGGCGATCGCCACGTAGCTGTTCCGGTTGACCAACAAGACTTCGTTACCGGCCGAATTGCGCACGTTGGAGTCGTTTCGGATCTGGTCCGGTTTATTGTCGGACGGGCAGCGGTACAACTTGAGGCCAACTCCATTGATGAGGTTCACATTGTTCAGCGCCGACGAGATGTAGCTTCCTGATTTCTGAGTCTGGTCGTTCGTCCACCCGGAGTCCCCGTTGAACGTCAGCCTGCTGAAGACGTTCCCTTGCTCGACGTACGGCAGGATGTAAATGGACCAGTTGGTGCCTTCTCCCCAGGGAAACCAAGGGCCGCCGGAAAACGGCTTGCCGTCGGCCGACCCGGCGGACGGCAGGATGCCCATCGTGTCGTGCAAGTTGTGAAGGGCCAACCCCATCTGTTTGAGGTTGTTGCTGCACTGCATCCGGTTGGCGGCTTCGCGGATCTTCTGGACCGCGGGCAAGAGCAGGCCGATGAGCACGGCGATGATGGCGATCACCACGAGTAATTCGATCAGCGTGAACGCCTTCCAGGGTGGACGCAAGGACTTGCCAAGAATCTTCAACATTACCGAGTCCTCCGCAGAGAGTGAGAGAGAAGAACCGAGATTCGGTTGTACTCGATGTACGGAGCCGCCTATCCAAACACGGAACCTATGGCATCTGAGTAGACCACCGATTGTGCGAAAGTCAAGCAAAATCATCAGTCAACTCGCACGATCGCACGATTTGGAACCGTTCCGGCCCGCCGGACATCCCCGCTTACTCTGCCCGCATGACCGCCGTTTGGATGCAAGATCCCGAGGACTCTCCGGAAACGCCTTTTGAGTTTGAAATCCGGGTGTGCCTCCCGACACGGGGGGACTGGGTTTCGGCCACCAGCGGGACATTCTCTTTCAGCAAGAAGTTGCACCGGTTCTGTGTGACCCTCTTCCTCCTTCCCTTCCAGGGCACTGGTACGATGTGGGTTGAATGTCGGGTCCGCCGGACCGGCACCAAAGAGTGGGTGTCACAGTGTTACCCCATCTTGGTGGAAGATATCACTCCGCCCCTTTCCCTTGCCGACAAGGATGATGCCAGTCCGACAGAATCGTAGCCTCATGGCAAGGATTGCCGGGATTGCTGCCGTCAGCAACTCGATGAGGGGGGACCGGGATGCCCCGGACGGCCGGCACCAGGGGAAGCCAATTACGATCCATTTCGACAATTACGACGAGCACCTTCGGGCAAAGGGCGTGACTCGGATTCATCGGGAGGACACGGGCCGCTACCTTCGCCTTCTCGCTCGTGACTGTTGCTTCAGCAACCTCGCTGACCTATGCCGTGAGTCCCTGGAGCGATGGCTTGCGGCACGCACCGCTCAAGGCATGTCGGCCCGGACCCGGAATGCTTATCGCAATGCGATGGTGTCCTTCTGCAACTGGTGCATCGAGACCAATCGGCTCACCGCGAACTCATTTGACGCCGTGCCGAAGGCGAACGAAAAAGCCGACCCACGCCGACAACGAAGGGCGATGGCCGAAGAAGAGCTGACTAAGCTACTTGCCGTGGCCAGGGAACGACCGCTCATCGAGGCCCTGACCGTCCGCAAGGGACCGCGTAAGGGCGAGCGTTACGCCAAGGTCCGTCCCGAGGTGCGGGAACGCCTGGAACTGCTCGGCCGGGAACGGGCCTTGATTTACAAGACGCTCCTGCTGACCGGGCTTCGCAAGGGCGAGCTGGCCTCGCTCACCGTGGCCCAGCTGCACCTGGACGGGCCAATCCTATTCGCCGTCCTCAACGCCGCAGACGAGAAGAGCCGGGAAGGCCACGAAATCCCGCTCCCGGAGGATCTGGCGGCGGACCTGAGGGAATGGCTGGCCGACAAGCTCCGCAGGCTCCAGGACGAAGCCCGATACCGGGGAATGCCTATACCGGCCCGGCTGTCACCCGATACCCCCGTCTTCAACGTTCCTGCCAGGTTGGTGAGCATTCTCGACCGGGATCTGGTGTTGGCGGGTATCGCACGGCGGGTGAAGGTTGGTGGCAAGTGGAAGATCGACAAGCGTGACGACCGAGGCCGGACCATCGACGTTCATGCCTTGCGGCACACCTTTGGGACTTGGTTGAGCAAGGGCGGGGTGGCACCGCGGACCGCACAAGCGGCCATGCGGCACAGCGACATCAAGCTGACGATGAACGTCTATACCGACCCGAAGTTGCTCGACGTGCGGGGTGCCCTGGACGCTCTGCCCGCTCTGCCTCTCCACGAGGCGAACCAGGAAGCCATCCGGGCGACCGGCACGGAGGGCGAGCCGGGAAAGTTTGCACTCCAGTTTGCACAAACTCAATGCAAACCAGTGCAAACCGAGACAACCGCTGACAGAATGACAGGGGAGCAAGAGCAGACCATGCGTTGCGATAGTCTCGCTGTAATGTCAAGCGAGGACAAGAGAAAGGGCCGGTTGTCATCTGCTGACAATCGGCCCTCCGTGTCGGGGCGACTGGATTCGAACCAGCGACCTCCTGAACCCCATTCAGCGTGGCGAATCGCAAAAGGGCCGTTTTTCCGAGCATTTTCGCAATCGGCGGTTTCCAGCTATTACGAGTTTTACGAGAATTGCCGGCGTTGGCCAGGGTTTCTACTGCCCTTACTGCCCTGCCCCTCGGTCGGCGTCACGAAGTGCGGCCCGCCGAGGTTGATCGCCGACCGCTGCCAGTAGTGGGCCCCGTAGTTCCCGATGAGGTCGGGGCTGATCCACCCGTCCTTAGACTTACCGGCGGCGTGCAGGCGCTGCAGGAACGCAGGGATCGCCTGCTCCCGAATGACCTCCTCCGCCCTCCCGCGGCCGTCCGCGCCCGACGCCCTTCACTTGCTATGCACCTTCGCCGCGTCGGTCGATGTGACGCATGGCACTAGCATACGGGCAACAGTGTCGAGCATGAGTTGCGGAATTGCTACAAAACAAGCCTTTTTCGGGAGGTCGAACTCAACGGTAAAGCCTTATGCTAGTGCCATGCGTCGATGTGACCGACGCGCGCATCGCTGAGGCTCTTGGAACACTAGCACCTTGGCTTTGCACTTCCATCGCTACCGACCTTGCCCGGCCTGTTCGTCGCAGATACGATCCCGTGAAAGTTCCCCACCGATGGAGTGAGCGGAAATGTCGAACGACGGCACTGTACAACGCACACGCTTCGAGGGCAGTAGCCCGATCCTGATGGTCACCCACATGGCTGCCAGCGTTCGGTACTACGTCGATGTGCTGGGCTTCAGAAACGCGGACTGGGGCACCGACGACTTCACCTGCGTGAACCGCGACCGCGCCGTGATCTACCTCTGCCGAGGGGGACAGGGGCAGCCCGGAACCTGGGTCTGGATCGGCGTCGAGGACGTGGAAGCGCTGTACAAAGAGTACAAGGCGAGCGGCGCCCGGATTCGCCATCCTCCCCAGAACTACCCCTGGGCCTGCGAGATGAAGGTCGATGGCCCGGACGGCCACGTCCTCCGCTTCGGATCGGATTGCAAGGCAGGCGTGCCGTTTGACGCATTCAGCGGCTGAGATTCAAGGAGGTGCTGAGTGTTCAGGTTCGCCCTCCCTGTCCTTCACGTCAGCAGCTCAGCCGCGGCCGAAGAGTTTTACTGCGGGAAGCTGGGCTTCCGGCGGGAGTTTGCGCAACATCTCGGCAAGGCGGACCCGTGCTACATGGGCGTGTTGCGGGAAGGGGTGAGGCTGCACCTGTCGTCCTTTTCCGGCGATGCTGTCTCGGGCGGCGTGGTTTACCTGGCTGTCGATGACGTGGACGCGCTGCACGCCGAATTCGTCGCGAAGGGCGTCACGATCGATCACGCCCCGGTGGATCAGACGTGGGGCAACCGCTAGATGTACGTCAAGGACGCGGATGGCAACTGCATCCGGTTCATCCAGGAGGGGCGGGGCTGACTTCGAGGATGGTGCAGAATGGCGCATACTGCCTTGGAGTTGATGGGGGCCGCGCAACTCGCAAGAAAAGAGCAGCGCCTGGCGGATGCGCATCGCGACCTGGTCGAGGCCGTGCGGCTGTGCCGGCAGTCCGGGGAGCGGCGTAATTTGGTCCGGGCACTCAAAGCCCTCGGTCAGATCGAGCGCGACCTGGGACGGGGCGATGCTGCGCGGCCGTTGTACGAAGAAGCCATCACGATCTGCCGCGAAGACGGCGACCCTCTCCTGCTGGCCCACGCGATCAGGCATCTTGGCGATATTCACCAGGACGCGGAACGCCTGGCCGACGCCGAGCTGTGCTACCACGAGGCATTGGCGCTGTATCGCGCCCACACGACAGACCCGCTTGATCTGGCGAATGCCATCCGGCCATTTGCGATCCTGAAGGAAGCAACGGGAAAAGCGGAAGAGGCGAGACCGCTTTGGGAGGAAGCGAGGGAGCTGTACACGGCGGTCAATGTGCAAGTAGCGGTCGCCGAATGCTCAGCGCGTCTTGCTCGGCTGAACAGATAATTAAGCCGGCGCGAGCTGGAATCGGGTGGTCGCCTGTGTCACCCAGGAGATGAAGGAGACACATCATGCAAATCACGCAAAAGATCATGCCGTGCTTGTGGTTCGACGACCAGGCAGAAGAAGCAGCCAAGCTCTACACCTCAATCTTCCCGAACTCGAAGGTTGTCGCCCTGACACGCTACGGCGCGGCTGGGCGCGAGATCCACAAGCGGGCGGCCGGTTCGGTGATGACCGTGGAATTCGTGCTCGACGGGCACGCCTTCACTGCCCTGAACGGCGGCCCCTTGTTCAAGTTCAACGAGGCGATCTCGTTCCAAGTCATGTGCGACATTCAGGATGAGATCGATTACTTCTGGGCGAAGCTATCAGAGGGCGGAGACCCAAAGGCCCAGCAGTGCGGCTGGCTCAAGGACAAGTTCGGCGTCTCGTGGCAAATCGTCCCCCGTGGCATGGTCGAGATGCTCCGTGACCCGGGGTCCCAAGGCGCGGAGAGAGCCATGACGGCCATGCTGCGAATGAAGAAGATCGACATCGACGAACTCAAGCGGGCATATGCGGGATGACTTTCGGCGCACCACGTTCGATGTGACCGACGCGCGCGATGCTCCGCCCCTCGGAACCGAGCGCAGCCAACACCGTTCCGAGCCGCGCTGACACAAGTGTTCCTACCGGCCCGTTTGAAACGTGGGTGTGAAGGCGATGTTCATTACTTCACCTGCTCCAGAATCGCTCTCGCCTTCTGGAGCACCTCCTTGTCGTGCCCGGACGCAGTCTGTGCCATGTTTTGCAGAGTTGTTGTTCGTCGTGCTGCTCCCGGCCGGGCCTTGCTGGTCGCTGAGCAAGTCGGCACCGAGGTCGTAGCTCAGGCACGACGGCGCCGTGCCATGGGGGCGGGAGCCCGAAGGCAAACGTGTGGGGCATCGGCAAACCCTTTACCGAAGCGATACAATGACGGACCGTCCCTGCCGGTGTCCTTGTCGAGGAACGTGCGATGAAGACCTGGATGGCGTTGGTAACCGCGGGAATGGTCGTGGCCGCTGCTGTCGGCGCGGACAAGCCGCTTTCCTGGCCCCAGTTCCGCGGGCCGGGCGGATCGGGTGTCGCCACTTTCAGCACTTTCTCCTGGGAGCGGACCGCTCCCAGGCAACACTGCATCCACCAGAGCAAAGGCAAGGCCTGCCAACGGGTCATGACGTACCCTCCGGAGGAAGAAGTGGGTGAGTGGTTCAGCGGCCGCGGCGGGTTTAACTTTGCCAGAACAGCGACTCGCGTGGCGCCTGGTAGCGGACTGCCAGGTGCGGCGTTTCGAGCCGCTTTTGCTCCGTGGCCAGTGACTGCATGGCGGCCGCGACTAGACCCGTCGTCAGCAGCGTCCGTTCGATCGGATAGGGCGCCCGGCCCGTCAGGAACATCTCTTCCGCCTTGGCCATGAGCGCTGCCGAGTAGACAACGTTGGGATTGGGCGGCAGGTAGAACAGAGTGGACAGCGGCTCGGCCTGGCCCTTGATTCGCGCGGCGAACGTGAAATCGCTGACCAGACCATTCAGCAACAGCATGGTGGCCTTTACACCATCGGCGTACTCGAAGCGGTAGGCCACCGGGGCCTTGACCCAATCGCGCATCTGCTTGGCCGTCGGGTAGCGATGACTCAACGACCGCCCCTGGGCCAGCGTCTGGCTGCGGCACAGGCACGCCTCGAACAGCCGCGGGTCCCAGCCGCCGGCCTTCCAAGATTCCTCCAATTCCTCCGCCGAGGTCAGCAGGTTGCACGCCTTGCAGAGCGTTCCCTGAACGGCCAGGTCTTGCTCCTATGGATTGGATGCCGTGCGGGTGTCGCCCTACAGGATAGTCTGGGGGTGGACGTTGGCGGCCCACAGCGCCTCGGCGTAGCGGGCGCCGCAGGTCAGCCCACGGTAGCTCGCCAGCACCTCCTTGGCCCGCACCGCGCCGTCGGGCTTGTCCTTATCGTATCGCTGGCCGCGCATCAGCGCCATCAACCGGCCTAGGAGTCCGTCCGAGAATTAGCCGACACTCCCCCTTTGGCCTCTCGAAGATTTCCTTTGGCCCCTCGGATTCGTCCTTTTGATCTTTTAGTATATTAGTGCGACCTTTTTAGTTACTTCAGCGACGGACCGGTTGC
>JBGQLF010000168.1:0-11172 GCA_041499985.1 Gemmataceae bacterium | reverse complement strand
TGGGAGCACGCCTGCCGGGCCGGGTCGGTGAGGGCATTTCACTTTGGCAATGCGCTGAACGGCCGGCAGGCGAATTGCAACGGAAACTATCCCTACGGGACAGAAGACAAGGGACCGTACTTGCGTCGAACGACACCGGTTGGTTCTTACGCGGCCAACCCTTGGGGTCTTTTTGACATGCACGGGAACGTGTCGGAGTGGTGTGACGATTGGTATGTGCTGGGGGCCTCACAGCGCGTGCACCGCGGCGGTAACTGGATGCACCTCAGTGGAGACTGCCGGTCTGCCCGCCGCGACGGAGATGTGCCGGAGCGCCGGAACGACTACACCGGGTTCCGCCTTGCCGCAGATCGTGTTGGGGCCGAGGGGACGAGTAAGAGCGAGTATGCGTAGTGGCCGCGCGGCAGCCGCACGGAGTGGAGTCGGAGCGCAGACAGAACGGAGCTGCGGCGCGGGTGCCGCGGCGGAGCGGACTCCTGGTCAGGCCGGTGAGTTTCTTCCCTCGCGAGAATAGTGAGCGCGCGGCACGAAAAGATGGTATCGGAACATATATACACTACTTATTCTTGCTATGAATCCTGCCGCCTGTTTGCGTCTCGGCGTGCCTTCCTGTAGATGCTGAGACCTACTTTCTCTCCGAGTGGAACGATGAACACCACAACTGCCTTTGAGGTAATCGTACCGTTCACGACCTGGCGGCAGGCCGTGATGCCGATGCTCCGCAACCGCGACCTGGTGGCGACCGGCACGCTCCTCCGCAATCCCGGCCGGCAACCAACCGGGCTGCTGATCGGCGAACTGACCACGACGACCCAGCCGCCCACCGGGGCCGCGTTTCCTCCCTTGGCCGACTGGATCGCCATCGCGGCGCCGCGGGGCGATCCGCCGGACAATCCGGACGCCTGGGTTCGCCGCTTGCAGCCGTCCTTCGCCCAGATGCTTGTGATTCTGCTCATCGGTTTGGGCGAAGAGCGCCGTGCCTGGCGCGGCTGGACGACCGAGCGTGGCGTGGTCTGCCCCCTCGGTGGTTTTCGCGTCGTGGGACCAGGCATGGTGCAGGCAACAGCCCACCCTGGCTTCGATGATCCCGAGGAGCGCGAAACTGCTCGGTGGACGCGCCTCCGCGGGGCCGTGGGGGAGACTGTCTTTCGGAAACTGCGTGCAGCCCAGATCGCGCTGATCGGCTGTTCGCGCAGTGGCACGCTGGCTGCCGGCATGTTCGCGGCTCTGGGAGTGCGCGGCTTGACCCTGATCGATGGCGATGCCATCGAACCCCACAATCTGGACGGTATGCTGCTCAACACGCCCAACGACCTGGGCGCGAACAAAGCGGTTGCTCTGGGCCGGCGCCTGGTTGCGTTCCGGCCCGATCTACTGATCAAGGCGGTGCCAAGGCCAGCAAATACCCGTTCCTCCAAGCAGGCAGTCGGCGGTGCCGATCTGCTCGTCACCTGCGTCGATCAGGACGGTCCACGGCTGCGTGCCGCCCATTGGGCCAGCGAGGGACTGATACCGCACCTGGACATCGGTGCCGGCGTCCGACAGACGGCGACCGGCGAGCGCCAACTCGCCGCCGATGTGCGACTGTTGCTCCCGCGTGCCGGCTGCATCCGCTGCGTCGGCGGGCTGGCCGATCTCGACCAGGCCGAATATGAACTCCACGCCCCGCCAGGCGCTTTGCCGCGTCGTCCACCCGAACCGTGGAATGCCGGCGGGCGGCTTGGGTCGTTGATTACGTTAAACAGCCTGGCGGTGTCGGTTGGAGTTCAGTCCTGGCTCGATCTGCTGGAGGGTACGCTCTCTGCCAGCATTTGGCACCGCCTCCGCTGGCGTGCGGGCAGCATCTTGGAGGTGAATTCGGCGTTGGTGGGAGCAAGCGAAACATGTCCCCTATGTCGGCGAGATCTGCATGAAAGTTCAGTATCGTAAGGCTTTGAGTTGCAGGCCGGTAGGGATTCTCAAAAAATCGTCCTGGGCCCACGGGTGAGCATGCCTTCTCTACATTAGACAAGGCGACGCACGGCACTGGCAAAGGAGGTGAGGGATGCATGGCGCCAACAACGATTACACGCGCGACTGGAACCTACTCGCCTGTGTAGCTGACGAGTGGGCAACCATTCGCGCGCGCTTCAACCTGGGCAGCAAGGCGACGCGTGAACAGATCGAAGCCGTGTGGGATGAGATCTTCAATACGAACCCTACCGATTGGCCCTGCATCCGGCGCGTACACTACGAACTGATGCGCGATGAGAGGCTGATAAGGCACCTTCGCAAGTGCTACTGGAAAGAACTCAAGCCGTGGGAACGGAAGGGCTACCAGTTCGAAGAAGTGCTTGCAGTCGTGTTGACGCGACTTTGGTGGCAGGTGGTCCGCAACGCACATAGGTGGCTCCGATTTCAGGGAAAACTGCCCCACTGGGCTCTGTTCTGGAACACAAAGAATTTGACCGAGGAACTCCGTCGCTCAATTGACGACACGGATGCATGCGAAGGAACCTTCGGCGTGCAACTTTCCAAGGATCCCGATAGCAATGATCCTGAGCGGAACCGTGAACCCGAAGGCGATTACCGGGGCAAACGTGGCGAAGACTCCTCCGAGTTGTTGGCAGCAATGCTTGCATGCTGCCGATCAGACGAGGAGCGGGCGTTGATAACGGATTGGTACTATCACGGTGGGGAGTATACGGAAGCAGAAGAGGAGGAAATCGCCGGACGTCATCAAGTCACTAGGGACGATTTGAATGCCCTCCTCCGCCGTATCCTCCGCGAACTTCAAGACTAAAACAAACGTCAGCGGGGCTAGACTCGCCTAGCTATGACGCAAAGGAGCAATCCCATGAATCCGAAATTCTCCAAGAAGGACGTCGTCCTGTACTTCGCTGACAAGCTCGATCGGGCGCGGCGCCGTGAGATCGAGATGGCTTGCAAGACAGATGCTCAGATTCGACGGTGGTTCGCTGAACTCACGCCGACGGACGTTGAGCTAGAACACGAACCGGCCGCTCTGGTGGCCGCCGAGACGCCGAAGTATCGCCAAATCGCCGCCAGGACTTACGAGAGCGTCGAGGGGGATGATGAGGTCGCGACAGTGGCGCGTTTGTTTGACCCGACGCCCGAGGCAATGGATTTAACCGAGTGCGGGTCTGTTATCCCCGCGGAAGAGCTGTTTCGCAGCAAGGGCGGACGAATGGCATTATGTGCAAGGATTCCGCGGACGATCGCTGGCGATGTCCGCCCGCCAGCAATTACGCCGGTCGAAATCCCGTGCATTCAGCCGGACTTCGTGAACGACCGACTAACCATTCGGCAATGGGCCACGGACGACTTGGCCAGTGGGATGATCTCGGTGTTCGCCGCAAAGATAATCGCGCCAGGCCAGGTCGAGCGATTCGGTCCCGCCCGAGTGGAAATGACGAAGGGAAAACGCAAGGATGGCACGGCTTATTGGCACAAGGAGATTTCCATCAGGTCGTTGGCCCCCAATCTTGGACCCGACGATGAGGTGGTCTTCTACGTCGAGCCAAGTCACACATCAGACGAAGCAGAATGAGCCCAGGAATGACTGAGAGAGCAAGGAGTACCAAGTGTCTGACCTCATTGATGGTTTCTGCCAGTGGGCTGATGGTGATGAGTTTGGGGAACCCGGCAACTTTGCACGGGCTTTTTGCGGGCCCAATTGTCTATTCCCCCGTGTCGTGGAGGAGATGCTAACCTCGAAGATACAACCTCATTCTCTGCGTGCGCTGCACCTGCGTTCGGCACTCGTCGCTCTAGACCAATGGATCGAGAAAGGTAATTACCCTCACCAGAACCTCGATGCTACGCTCTGTAACCGCTGGCGCGGGCTTTCATTCGTGGCCCAAGCCTTGTTGCTGGGCAGGAACTCACACGAGCATTTGGGCTTCATCGGCGAGGCGATCAAGCGCTTTGATGCAGCATGGGGCGAGGCGGCCAAGAGGTTCAAGGCAGACTGGGAGCCGGCAGCTTGTTCGGACGCCTCTGTGGCCCAACGAACCGAGGAGGAGCTTTTCGCCTTCTATGAGTCTGTCCTCTCGCCGCCGTGGACGCCGGGCAGCTGGATGGTATGGGACATATTGTGCCAAGTGAATCAGATCGCCAATCCTTCGCGAACGCATCGGTCCGTTAAACCCTTGGCAGTCGAAAAGACCAACGTTCTTTTCGGTCGTGGCACCGGCGGCCTCATGAAACTCGTGCTAGAGCTACTCCCAGGCCCGGCTCAACTGGTGACACCGAACTGGTGGCGTCTCGGTATGGCCGCAATTTCGACCGTCGTCGGCGCCGAGAGATACTTCTTGGGCGCGATCCAGCGAGCCATGACATTGGCTGCGCCACGCGATCGCGCCGTTCGCCTGCGCTGGCATTTGGAAGCGACCGATGAAAGGCTTTGGGAAGCTGCGCTCGAAGGGCGCTCGGGGGAAGCTGCCGCAGCGAGTGTTGCGCTGGCTGCCTATGAGCTACTCGATGAAATGGAGGAAGGGCAAGATAAGAACGGGCTTCCCGAGCCAATCCTCGACGAGAATGTGGCCGTCTCGGCTGCGGTTGGCAACAACGGCCCTGGTGGCATTGCCAACCGCCCGCTCTTGCCGGTCGAAAAAGATACCCTTCCCGCGAAGTTCTCAGCCGCCATGAAGGCTGGCATCGACGTGGTTGGTCTGGCGGACGGTCAACCGATGGATGGAGTCGCCATACCCGATGGCCTGCATGTCGAGTTCCTTCCCACCGTCGGTGAAGCCTTCAATCGGCTTCGTGCCGTGAACCGAGCGTTCGAGCGGTACGGGGACTGGGTACGCAGTCAATTCCATTACTACGAAGAGGAAACCCCTCCCGGTCCGTGAGGTCCTATGCTCCCTTTTCTCCGTTCGCAGAAGTTGTTCGTCCTCAAACCCGGAGTAGACTCCCAGGCGGCCGTGCACCCTGAGCGGTTTCATGCCTCGCGACAGCCGAATGGAGAGGATCGGGCCAATGACCCTACGGAACCTGATGGCAAGTTCTGGGAGGAGTTGCCGCGGTCGGACCTACTGGCTGGGTCGTTCAACGGGCAGAATCTTCGCCGAGTCGCTCTCACCACCGATGCCGGGCTGGGCAAGACGTACAACCTCCACTGGCTGCGCCACGAATTCAACGGCGGGACCCGGCGACTGTCTGCGTTCCTGCTGCCGATCGGCAAACTGGCCTCGCCGTCGGACCTGATCGAGAAGTGGCTGGTGCCTGAAGTCCGCTCCGCACCCGGGAACGAGGCTGAGGATCCCGAGCGACTCAAGGCCGATCTGGAACGGCTGCGGTACCGCGGGCAGCTCGTCTTGCTGTTCGACGGCCTCGATATGGCTCGCGATGAGAATGTGGAAGCTCTGGCCCGACTGCTCGAACCCCAAGGCGAATGGGGTGGATGTCGGATCGTCATCGCCGGGCGGCCCTTCGCCCTGGAACGGCACTGGGACCGGCTGTTCGCAGATAGAGCCTGGCAGTTCGTCCAGATTGCGGAGTTCAACTCCGAGCAGCAACGTGCAGCCCTGGGCAAGCACTGGTTTTGGCGTTATGCGTCGGAGATGCCGGACGAGGCCATCCGGCCCGCCACCACGAAGCCTCCCACGGCGTGGCAGGACACCATGGCGCCGCTTTACGACGGCTCCGCCAAGGATACGAGCGGGCGCCCCATTCGCTCCACTGAATTCATCTGTCGAAGTTGGGAGCGCATGGACCGGTGGCGGGCGGCGTCCTTGGTGAAGTTCATGGCGGAGTTTCCCTCGTTGCGGGCGGAGGACCACGATGTGGAGAGGCAACAGCTCGTCCAGAAGCTTGTCGCAGAGGGCGCTTTCATCCCGTTGGTAAAGAGCGGCAAACCAGGGGATACGGGCACGTTCCAGATGGGCGCGCCCGAGGACGAGTGTCCGGAATGGGACCGGGTAGGTGATCAACAGGACAACCCGGTGCACGACGTGACGTTGTCGCCTTTTTGCCTGCACCGCTATTGTGTCACGAACCAGGAGTACGAACTCTTCGACCCGCGACACCAGAGTCGGCGATGGCTGGGTACTCATCCGTCCGTGAAGAGGGACGGCGAAGGGGCGGACGCTTCGTGTCCGGCGGTGAATGTGTCGTGGTATGATGCGTGGTGTTTTGCGCAGTGGCTGGGGGAGGTGACGGTCGACGGCGTTCACTATCGGGTCCAGCTGCCCACGGAAGCGCAGTGGGAATACGGTTGCCGCGCGGGCCAAGAGACGCCGTTTTCCTTCCACGAGGGTCAGCCGGGTACCTCCTGCACGCCAGACGTCTGCAACTTTGACGGCAACCGTCCGTGGCCTG
Source organism: Gemmataceae bacterium (assembly GCA_041499985.1). Lineage (GTDB taxonomy): Bacteria > Planctomycetota > Planctomycetia > Gemmatales > Gemmataceae > JBGQLF01. Next base: position 4,848 of record JBGQLF010000168.1, on the reverse strand, counting down.
AAGGCGCAAAGATGCCAGAAGGCGCCAAGACTGAAATCTACCGCAAACGTACCCTACCCGTGGATGGCTTTCCGTCGAATCGGTGGGGTTTTTTCCAGATGCACGGAAATGTCTGGGAATGGTGCCTGGACTGGTACGCGGCAGATTTCTACAACAGCGAGGACGGCCACTTAGCGGACCCCTGCAACGAGGAAATGGCCCCGCACCGCGTGCTCCGCGGCGGTAGCTGGTACGACTTCGGCTGGAACTGCCGGTCGGCCTACCGCTACGGGTACGCGCCGGACTACCGGTACCAGCACTACGGGTTCCGCCTGGCCGCAGTTCCTGTTCGAGCCAAACCTGACGGGCAGTAGCCGGTGTAGCGGAGTGGCCGGAGCGCGGGAGCGAGCCCGGAGGGAAACGCGAGCGTAGCGAGCGCGGCGCTGGCGCCCGGATATTGATACATTTGTACACATTGAACGCGCATGGCACTCCGGTTCTTTGCCATTCCTGTCCGTGCCGCGCATCAGCTAGAAGCGGAGCTGAACGGCTTCTTGAGTGCGCATCGCATTCTGGCCGTCGACCGGAAGTTCGTCGAGGTCGGCGAAAACTCGTTCTGGGCCATCTGCGTCGATTATCTGCCCTCCGAATCGCCCTCCAGTGCAGGCAGCTCCGCATTCGGCAAGAAACCTCGTATCGATTACCGGGAGATACTCCCACCGCAAGAGTTCGCGATCTTCATTCAGTTGCGCGAGCTGCGCAAGCAGGTCGCCCAGGCCGAGGCCGTGCCCGTCTACACCATCTTCACGAATGATCAACTGGCTGAGATGGTCCGCCGCAAGGTCAAGACCAACTCCGACCTGCAAGCGATCGAGGGAGTCGGCGAGGCGCGTGTGGGCAAGTATGGACCGCAATTTCTCGCAGCGCTGGAGAAGGTCTGTAGTCAACATGAAGCGAGCGGGTCAACTGCTTGACGCCATTGCCGACTGGGACAATCTCCGGCTGGCCGCCGTCAAGGCGTTGCGCGGCAAACGCGGCCAGGCCGAAGCGCGACTCTATGTTGCCGACATCGACACCAACCTGCGCCGCTTGAGCGAGCAGCTCCGGGCGAACACAGTCTGCATCGGTCGGTATCGCCAGTTCACGATCTACGATCCCAAGGAACGCCGGATCACGGCGCCCCGCCTGGAAGAACGCATCTTACATCATGCGATCCTGAATGTGTGCGAGCCTTGCTTTGAGCGCTGGCTGATCCCCGATACGTATGCCTGCCGCCGGGGCAAGGGACGGGTCGCCTGTCTGCAACGCGCCCAGCAGTTCGCCGCGCGGTTTCCCTTTTTCCTGAAGCTCGACATCCGCAAGTATTTCGACAGCATCTGCCATGAGACGTTGAAAGACCTGCTGCAACGGCGGTTCAAGGATCGTCGGCTGCTGATGCTGTTGGGAAAGATCATCGACAGCTATAGTGTGGCGCCCGGCAAAGGATTGCCGATCGGGAGCCTCACCTCCCAGCATTTCGCCAACTTCTACCTCGGGGTCTGCGACCGGTTCGTGAAAGAGTATTGCCGGATACCCGGCTATGTGCGCTACATGGACGACATGGCACTGTGGGCGACCTCCACCGCGGAGCTTCGGGAAACACAGCAAGCCGTTACCGCATTCCTCGCGGAACGATTGCAGCTCAACGTGAAGCCGACGCCGTTCATCAACCGCACGAAACGGGGCATGGATTTTCTCGGCTGCCGGGTCTTTCCGACTCACCAGGCGCTGAATGCGCGGAGTCGGCGACGTTTTCAGCGGAAGCTCGCCGACTTGGAACGAGCGCTGTGCATCGGTTGGATCACCGAAGCCCAGGCACAAGTGCGTGGCCAGGCCCTCGTGGCCTTCACGCGGACTCTCGACGTAAAGAGTTGGCGCGTTCGGCGTCGGGCGATAGACTACTCGGCGGGGAAGGACCAAGGCCCCGCACCGCGTGCTCCGCGGCGGTAGCTGGAACAACAACGGCAGGAACTGCCGGTCGGCCAACCGCAACAGGAACGCGCCGGACAACCGGAACCAAAACTACGGGTTCCGCCTGGCCGCAGCTCCAACGGGACGGAGGTCTCGCAGGAACCGGTCCTTCTCCAGCCCCGTCGCAGCGGCGGGCAAAGGATGGGATGAGCCCCGGGCGCTAGTAGCAACTGCGAACCCTCCCGGGGCTTGCTATTCTTCGGCTGGTTTTTCAGCCAAGTCCCTGCGATTGCCATTTCGCGATTCTGCCGAGCGTGCCTTCTTTTGGGTGTGCCTTGATCAACCAGCACGAACCCAAAAGGAGTCCACTCATGACCACCGTTTGCACCGCCCCATCACGCCAGGTACCCACAGAATCCTACGCCGAACTCCTGTCGCCCACAGGGACCATTGCTTTGTCGGGCATCCAGCCCCACGGGATCGGCCAGGCTATCGCCCGCGAGCTTTGCGCGCAAGATCTGCGCGTCATTTGTTGTGACCGGGATGATCAGCGTGGCCGAGCTGCGGTTGCCGAACTCCATTCGGAAGCGATCCATTTTGTGGCAGCCGACCTTGCCACGGCTGCTGGAGTAGACACATTCCTCGATGCCGTTGCCCGGGTTCCGGGCCCCCTGCGTGGGCTGGTGTGCAACGCGGGCAGCGCCGGTGATCCGCGTGAGGATGACATCCTGCACATGTCTCCCGAGCACTTCCACCAGCTCCTGGACAACAATCTCACGAACGCCTGGCTCCTGACACGGGGTGTGCTGCAACGTTTCTTCCTGGCTCATTCCTGGCGTGGCTCCGTCGTCTTTTTGGGCTCGAATAACGGCCAACACGGCTACGGGATTCTGGGCCAACCGGGCTACGGCATTGCCAAGACCGGACTCAGCGCCTTGCTCGCCCACCTGGTGGCTCGCTTTGGCCGGCTCGTGAATTTCAACCTCGTTCGACCCGGCGTGGTCCTGACCCAGAGCGAGAACTGGCAACGTCGCCTGCGCCTGCTTCCCACCTGGCCCCAACTCGAGGGCCAATGCACCCCCGCCGGCCGTCTGGCGGACCCCTCGGACGTCGCTCACCTCGTCGCCTTCCTGCTGAGCGAGAAGGCACGGCACATCAACGGCGCCGAAATCCCAATCGATGGCGGCATGACCTGTGCGGGCCCGCAATTTCCCGGCATCGACCCAACCCGATTCCGCGAATCCTATGTCGCCGCGGTAGCAACGTGGCATGACCATAACGGCCGTGAAGAGAAGAACGTGCATGCCCGGCCGAAGCCTGACTGGCCACAAGCCATTGCGCCCGGCAGAGGATTGGACGCCGGGACCGATGCCCTTCGCCAGGGATGATCCTGTTGGCGATCCCCAGGCCGGTCATCCTCACCATTGCCGAGAAGACGGCATCGGCAAGGCCGCAACATCATTGCTCCCGTCTCAAAGAAATCGAGAATTCCGATCCAACAGCGCTTGATGTTCTTTGGGGCGCGAGGTAACTGACTGCCTCAGCGCTATCCAAACCCGGGGCCACTCTGGGAGAAGCGACCAGGTTCGCAAGATCGCGCAGTCCAGGACTGGAGCCGAAATGCTTGGCCGGGCGTCGCGGCGGGTGGCTCCCACCGCATGACGATGGCAGCTATACCATCCCATCCTAATAAGAGGAGACCAGCAATGAGCACGAAGAAGTCCAATAAGACGAAGACTCAGACGGACAAGGCGAAGGCTGAACCCAGCCAGACCGGGGTGGCAACACTCGAGGCCGCTCCGGGCGAAACCGCCCAGACCAAGGTGGCAATGCCAGCAGCCCAGCTGCCTGAAGCTACGCCGACAAGCACTGAGATGTCGGGCGCTGCGAAGAAGGGAACCAAGACCAGAAGTGCGAAGACCAAAGCGGCCTTGGACAACGCGGAGGCAAAGGCTGGGAAGCTCAGCGCGCTGGACGCCGCCGCCAAGGTGTTGGGCGAGACCGGCGTCGCGATGACCTGCAAGGAGCTGATCGAGACGATGGCGGCGAAGGGCTACTGGACCTCGCCCGGTGGCAAGACGCCGCACGCCACGTTGTACGCCGCCATCCTCAGGGAAACGGTCACCAAAGGTGCGAACGCTCGTTTCAAGAAGACCGAGCGCGGCAAGTTCGCCCTCAACGGGGCGACGTAACGCGTCCTGTACCACATTCGCCCACGAGGCCCCAAGACGGGGCGTCTTCTCGTTGGTCGGGTTCTTGGTCAACTTCCCGCCTCCGTCGCCACAGACGCGAACGTGGGCGAACCGGTGGCCATTTCCGGAGCCACGTACCGAACCGGCTTGCCCAATTCCCTGGCGATCCGGACCTCCGCACGCACGCCAGTGCTCTCCCGCCAGTCATCGAGCATGAGGACCACGACCCCGTCGCACCGTTCCAGATATTCACGGTCAATCTGTTCCCAAAACTCCCATCCCACCGGCAGGCCGTACCCCACGAGCGGGTGGCTATGGACGATCGGCGAGAAGACCACGTGACTTGCACGGAGCAGCGTCGCTACGGCACGGCAAGCGGCACGAAACCGCTGTTCACGCACAGTCTGCTCAGGATGGGAGTACGGGCTGGCCAGGTAGATCACCGCCTCCTCCTGGCTTCTTTCCGTGCTTGTGCCAGTAGGCGTAACAGCCCACCCGACTGCCACAGACCGGGCACGCGTCGAAGTACTTCCGAGCGGGCTCTATGGTCAGGCCATATTGCCGGCCCGGACGAAGCGGCACCAACAAACCGCAATCCTCGCAGTCCTGCAAGGGCAGGACCTTATCGTCCGTGAGGTACACGTCGATCACTTCCGCTGGAATGCGTGCCGGCAAGTGCCCGCCTTCCCGCAGGTTCGTCACCCAGGCATACAAACCGTAGCCACGG
>JBGQLF010000167.1:0-11175 GCA_041499985.1 Gemmataceae bacterium | reverse complement strand
CGGCCGTCAGGGAGATGGTGTTCTTGTGCTCGGTGTCCGGTAGGAACACGCGCGTGAGCTGGACCGGGACCGGACGCTGGCGGACGCGCAGCAAGTGCAGCCGGACATCGAGGAACCGGGCGTTGGCCGCGGCAAACCGACTCTCCAGGTATTCCAGTGCTTCCTTGCCAAGCAGGGAACCTTCGGCATATAACAGCTCGCCATCAAGCGCCAGGCTCCGGTCGAAGCGAATTTCACGCCGGGAGTTTGGGGAGAGGCGAATGCCGACGTGAATCTCGCCGTTACGCACCGCGTTTTCCAGCTGCTCGGGAGTCTCTGCGAAGCGAAAATCCAGCTTCGGCTGGGGCTTGGCTTCGGACGGCTCGGTTGCTAGCGCTGCGGCTTGATCCGGTGCCTCGTCTGCCTCGTTGGCCAGCATCAAGTACTTCAAGAGCAGCTTGCCGTCCTCTTCGCTCAGCAAGCCGATGCGGTACTCCGGCGCTCGGGTGGTTCCCAAATGGCTCAGGAAAAAGAGCCGAAAGGCGATGCTCAAGAGGGGGTACAGCAGGAGTGGCATCAGGACGAGCGTCAAAATCGTCCGCCGATCGCGCAGGCTTTCGCGCAGCTCTTTGCGTGCCAGCCGGACCAGGCGCCCCACGCCTCCCCCGGCCGGAGCAGCCGCATTCTTGGAGTCGGCAACGGCCATGCGTTCAGCTCTCTTCCTCGACCAGGATCGGCGTCAAGGCCGGCCCTAGCTGCGATAGTTTGAGGAACATCTCGACCAGCGTCTCGCATCCGGATGCCGCCCGCAGTTCCGCCAGGGTGCCCTCACTTACCAATTGTCCCCGGTGCAACAAGCCGAAGCGATCACAGAGGCGTTCCGCTTCCTCCAGCCGATGCGTGGTGAAGATCACGGCTTTGCCTTCGGTCCGCAGATGGGCCACGTATTCCGTGACGACCTGGCTCCCGATGACATCGAGACCGAGCGTCGGTTCGTCCAGGAGCATCACCGGCGGGCGATGAATCAGGGCTCGGGCCAGGTTGACGCGCTGCTTCTGTCCGGTGCTCAGGGTGGCACAGCGACGCTCCAGCAGCTCCGCCAAGCCTAACAGCTGGCTCAAGCGGCGCAACTCCGCCTCGGCCGCGGCGGGTGGCACGGCGTATAAATCGGCGAAGAATAGGAGCAGCTCGCGCACCGACAGCCATTGGTACAGCCCCGCGCTTGCCGACACGAGCCCCACCCGGCGCTTGACCTCATTCGGGTAAGTCATGGACCCGTAGCCGGCTATCGACGACTGGCCGCTGCTGGGCCGTAACAGTCCTAACAACATGCGAATGGTGGTGGTTTTCCCTGCCCCGTTGGGGCCAAGCAAACCGTACACTTCGCCCGCCGCTACTGCGAAGGAGACGTCCTCGACCGCCACCACCTCCCTACCGCCGGGCAAGGGGAAGCGCTTGGTCAGCTTCTCGACCTGGATCATCTGTCGGTGCTCCCCTGAACCTTCCCGGGTCCCCACAGCGCCCGGCCCGGCTTGGCTCCCGTGTGTTCGCCGTCTTTGAGGACCTGCACGCCATTGACGAAAACGTGCTGCACTCCCAGCGCGTATTGATGTGGCTTTTCGTACGTTGCCCGATCGGCGATGGTTCGCGGATCAAAGACCACCACGTCGGCGAAGTAACCCGCGCGCAGCAAGCCCCGGCGATCCAGACCGAGATTCGTCGCCGGCAGGCTGGTCAACTTGCGGATTGCCGCGGTCAACGATAACAGCTTCTCTTCCCGGACATACTTGCCCAGCAGTCGGGCGAAATTGCCGTACGCCCGGGGATGCGGCATCGATTTCAGGAACACACCTTCGGGCGCCTGCGAGGCTTCATCGGAGCCAAAGCTGATCCAGGGAAGTGGAACCAGTTTGCGGATATTCTCTTCGGCCGTGATGAAGTAGACGGTGCCGATGCCCGATTCGTCCTCCAGCAGCAGGTCGAGAAGCGTCTCGACGGGATCCTTGCGGCGCTCAGTCGCAATCTGGGCCAATGTCTTGCCCTGGAGCGGTTTCAAGTGCTCCTTCTTGAAGCTGACCAGCAGCACGCGCTCGGGAGAGCCGGCGTTGCGGTAAAAATTCGGCCAGCCCTCTTTTTGGTTGCGGATCTCGTCGACAATGCGTGGCCGGCTGGCCGGGTCGCGCAGCCGGCGGCGCATGGCCACCTCGCCGCCTTCCTGGGCCCACGGTGGAATACAGGCGGTCAGCGAGGCCGCTCCCGCAGTATAGCCATACATATTGGCTGTGATCACCATTCCTTCCCGCCGTGCCGCCTCGACCTTGGCGATGGCGGCGTCCATCTTGTGCCAGTTGGCCTGACCGGCCGCCTTGAAGTGATAGATCTCGGCGGGAATCTTGGCCTCGCGGCTAATGCGCAGCAGTTCGTCGATGCCTTCGAGCAGCTTCTCGCCCTCGCTGCGCATGTGCGAGATGTACTTGCCCTGGTACCGCGCCGCGACCTTGCACAGCTCGATCAATTCCTCCGTGTCGGCATAATACGCGGGCGCATACTCCAGAGCGGTCGCGATGCCAAGGGCGCCGTCCTTCATCTCCGTCTCGACCAGCAGACGCATCCGTTCCAGGTCGGCCGGCGTCGGTTTCTTGTTCTCCAGGCCGAGCACATATTCGCGGATGGTCGTGGCCCCGATGAACGAGGCCACGTTCTGCGACACCTGGATCCACTCCAACCAGCGCAGGTAATCAGCGAGCGAGGTCCATTCGATCTCGTAGCGGATGTCCGCCTGTTCGGCCTTCATGCGCTTCTTGATGGCGTCATTGAGAGGCCCCATCGACCAGCCTTCACCCAGGATCTGGGTCGTGACGCCTTGGCGGATCTCCCCCTGCCCTCGGCCGTCGGCAAGGAGGGATTCGTTGGACCAGCTCAGCATGTTGATGAAACCCGGCGCCACGGCCAGGTCCTTGGCATCGACAACGATCTTGGCGGTGGCCGGCCCCAGATTGGCAACGGCGACGATCTGGTCGCCACGGAGGGCTACGTCGGCACGTACTGGCGGAGAGCCGGTGCCATCGTACACCAGGCCGCCGCGAATGAGCACGTCGAACGGGCCGGCGGGTGTCGGCGGCGGGTTCTGGGCCAGGCAACGGGCAGACCCGATGGACAGAGCCAACCACAGCGTCAAGAGCCAACCCAACGGCAGCGCCAGGCTTTGCCGGAAGCGCATGTACGATCTCCTTGCGAGCAGTGAATTCTCGCGGCTTTCCCGGCATGGTTCAAAAAAGCCCGTTTCCGGGTGGCACGCCCTGAGTCTTCGAAGGGCGTGGGTTGCGGAAGACACGCCCTTCGAAGACTCAGGGCGTGCCACCCATGTTGGAACCATGCCACTTTCCCTTATCGGCTGAAGCCGCAGGCAACCGCTGTATGATACCCCTAGAATCGGACCGCGCCTGCGAGATTCCAGAACTGGGCCAGCAGCTCTTGCTCCCGTTGGAGTTGCGTGCACGGAGGCCGTAACTGGAAAACGAGCGTGCATCGATTCTATTGGGTTTTTTGGAAGAAGGTTCGATCTGCATCGTTTTCGTTCAGAGACGCATCGGAAGAGGAAAACAGATGACGCGGTGCTTTTCGGGCCTTAAGCTAGGGAGTCCCTTGCACTCGCTGTGGCCTGGTGGAACTCGGATGGGCGACCTTCTGGAATAATCTACATCTGTCACGGAGAAAGCCATGAGTCCGCTACGCCGAATCCTTGGGCTCCTCCTTCTCGTCCTCTGTGCCAGCATCGCCATTTCCCAGCCCGCCAGGAAGGCCGGGGAAAAGTACGCCCTGCTCGTCGGGGTTCGCCAGTACGATCCGAATGAACTGCGAACGCTCAAGTTCGCGGAGGCGGACGTGGACGGACTGGCTCAGGTACTACGGCAGTCCGGCTATCAATCCGAGAATGTCGTTCTCATGACCCAGAGCGTCGGCGCCCAGAATACTCGATTTCTCCCACTGGGAACGAACATTCGCAAGGAACTTCGGTTGCTCCTTCAGGACCTCAATCCCGAGGACAGCGTACTCGTTGCGTTCGCCGGCCACGGGGTCAAGTTCAAGACTGGAGAGGAGAGCTACTTCTGCCCGCAGGACGCACGGCTGAATGAGAAGCCGACCCTGATTCCGTTGACTGAGGTGTACAAGGAATTGGAGAAGTGCAAGGCTGGCTTGCGGCTACTCCTGGTCGATGCTTGCCGCAACGATCCGCTCTCTAGGAACTCACGCACTGCCTCGGAGAGCATCACCCGACCACAGATCAAGCCCCCGCCCGGTGGCATAGCCGCTTTCTTCAGTTGCTCCGAGAACGAGGAAGCCTTCGAGCATGATGACCTGAAGCATGGAGTGTTCTTCAATTTCGTGATTGAGGGGCTGAAGGGCGCTGCAAAGAACGAAGACCAGAATGTAACGCTTCCGGACCTGCAAGGATTCGTCACGAGACGGGTCAGTACGTTCGTTCGGGACAAGTACGGAACCCGACAAATGCCCGAAATGAAGAACGAGAGTCGGGGACTCGTGCCGATTGTGAGCTTGGCACAGGTCCCGAACTCTGATGCTGTGAAGCGAGCGGTTGCTTCCGGGGAGATCACCAACTCCATCGGCATGAAGCTCGTCCCGATTCCGGCAGGCAAGTTCCAGATGGGCTCCCCATCCGGTGACGACCAGGCTTATGACGACGAGAAACCACAGCACGAGGTCGAGATCAGGAATGCATTTCACCTCGGCAAGTACGAGGTCTCACGCGGGCAGTTCCGGCGGTTCGTGGAGGACACGACATACAAGACCGAAGCAGAAAAGGCCAGCGAGGAGAGAACCTGGCGGAACCCAGGCTATTTTCAGCAAACGGACGAGCACCCGGTGGTGTATGTGACTTGGAAGGACGCCAAGGCCTTCTGCAAGTGGCTGAGCGACAAGGAGGGCAAGCAATACGGCTTGCCCACAGAAGCCCAATGGGAGTATAGTTGCCGGGCCAAGACGACGACGCGCTTCCACAGCGGTGATGGCAATGACAGTCTAAAACGAGTGGCCCGATTTGGTCTAGAGGCTGCCAACGGCACTGCACCGGTGGGGCAGTATCAGCCGAATGCTTTTGGGTTGCACGACATGCACGGGAATGTCTGGGAATGGTGCGAGGACTGGTCCGACGAGAAGTATTACCAGAACAGCCCCGCGCAAGATCCGCAGGGACCCAGCGCCGGCTCGCTCCGCGTGATCCGCGGTGGCTCGGTCAACTGCTCGCCTTGCCGCTGCCGCGCCGCCGACCGCAGCAGGTACGAGCCCGCCTTCCGCTTCTACGATGTGGGCTTTCGCGTTGTGCTCGTGCGGTAGGCTCCTGGCCGAATCGTCCGCAACCTGCCCGCTGCCGGGTCTGCGCCGCCTGCGCGCGGAGGGCACGCCCGGCCCGTGCCAAGAGGACGACACGGTCCGTATCCGGTGTACCCGACCCGGCTCGACCGGGCGACGGGGCCAAAGCCGCGGTGGCGGGTCGGGGCTGGTAGCCCGCGGGCGAACGTCCCGACCCGTCTTTGATTCCTGAGCGAGGCGTGCGGGTGGCCAAGACGTATCGAAACCTGTGGCCCGCGGTCGTGTCCTGGGACAACCTGCTCCGAGCCTACCAGAAGTAAAGCAGTCGAGTAATCGACAGCCCTCCCCGTTGGGCATTGACGGATGCTGGCGTCTCTTCTTAGGATGCAAGTGTCTTCCGTCAACACGCCTTCGAGGAGCGAACTGCTCATGGAAGCCGCGCAACTAGAAAAAATGGTCACCAGGACGCCGGATGTATGCGGCGGCGACGCCTGTATTGCCAATTCGCGCATCATGGTTTGGCTGCTCGTGGCGTTCAAGAAAGGTGGGATGTCGGATGAGGATCTGCTTCGCAATTATCCTACCTTGAATGCCGAGAAGCTGGCTGCCGCTTGGGAATACTATCGCCACCATCCGCAGGAGATTGATGCAGATATGGCGCGCCATGACGAGGAGCGAGATCCAGAAGAGTAACGGCCATGGCCCGCCTTTACGCCGATGAGAACTTCCCGTTCGACGTGGTGACGGCTCTGCGCCTCCTGGGCCATGATGCCTTAACTGCCCAGGAGGCTGGGCAAGCGAACCAGGGCATTCCCGATCCGGCCGTATTGGCCTACGCGATTCGTCTGGGACGTGCCGTACTCACGCACGACCGCCGGGACTATATCAAGCTCCATACGCGCACCCGTCAACATTGCGGCATCGTCGTTTGCACTCGCGACGATGATATAGCCGCCCTGGCCCAACGCATCCATCAAGCTCTGCTCGCGGAAAGTCCCCTGGATAACAAGCTCATCCGCGTGAACAAGCCGGCTGTTCCGTAACTGCTCCGCGCACTCCACGGCCAGGAACTGCCAGGGGGAGTCGGTTCGCGCCGGCACCCGCTCGGCACCCGCTTGACCCGGCCTGCTTTGGCGTTGAGAATACAGGCCTCCGGCTTCCACCTGGGCGAAGGGACGCCCGATGGACGTGGAAGTCCCACCGACCGCGCCAGAAAGGCCAACCGATGCGTGAACAGCCCCCACTCAGCCGACGCGACTTTGTGAAACACAGCGCGGTAGCCGCCACCACCCTCGGATCCCTCACGAGCCTACCACCGCAGGCTGCCGCTGGGGATGCTCCCCTCGCGAAGCCCAAGACCAAGATCCGCATCGGCACCCGCATCAGCCCAGCCTGGCTGAAAAGCGAGCACGACAACGACCTGCGCTTCCTCAAGCAAATTGGCGTGGATTACGTTGATATCACCCTGGACATGGTCAAGGGCTACGCCGAGACCGGCTCATTCACCAAGGCCGCCTTGCAGGAGTTCCTGGATCGCCTCGCCGTGGTGGGGTTGCGTGTCGAGCGTGCCAATTCCTTGGGGCCGTTCTACCTGAATGCGCATCTCGGACGGGCCAACGGTCAGCGGGAGATCGACAACCTCAAACAGATTGGAGAGCTGTTGGCCCAGGCGGAGATTCCGGTGTATGGCATCCAGGCTTGCCAGGCGACGCAGCACCTCCGCGCCGCGCGCGCCGGCTGGAGCCGGGAGCAGGGGCGCGGTGGTTACAGCTATCCCGTCTTCGATCAGGCCAAGTCGCAGACGCCCGCTCCTCGGCCGGAATACCAGGTGACCGCCGACCAGCTCTGGAAAGGCTTGCTGAACATTTATCGCCAAGTCCTCCCGGTGCTCGAGGGTAGCAAGACGCGCCTCGCCATGCACGGCAACGATCCGCCGTTGCCCGTCCACCTGGGCAATCCCCAAATCCTGTGCCGGTTTGCCGACTTCGATCGCCTCTTTGCCGAGGTTCCCAGCGCGCACAACGGCATGACCTTCTGCGTGGGCACTCGCTACGAGTCCGGCCAGGATGTCTTCGAGGGCATCCGCCACTTCGGCCGCCAGGGCAAACTGTTCCATGTCCACTTCCGCAACGTACGGGGCACCCTGCCAGCCCAAGGCCGGTACGCGGAAGTGTTCGTGGATGATGGCGATCTGGATATGGCAGCCGTGCTCCGCGCGCTGCACGCGGTGGAGTACGATGGCGTGATCGACTACGATCATCCCGTGGGGATTAGCGGGGATGGACCGCTGGCTAAGCAGTATATTGCCTATGTCGTTGGGTACATGAAGGGACTCTTGCACTTGCTGCCCAATGATCGACAGCACAGGCCTTGAGTTGTGCCAGGAGGTATCCAGATGACTGGACTTGAAGCACTTCAATCGGTGCAGTTTGTGACCAAGAAAGGGAAGCGCTTTGCGATCGTGAGAGCCGACGATTGGGAAAGCCTGATCGAATGACTGGAAACCCTGGGCAGCCGTGGCGGGTGAGCTCCCGTGAGCCGCTCCAATACCCCAGGGTGGTAGCCAGGGCCCTGCCCCGGAGCACTTGATCCGCGAGGCGACTTTCTCATGGACTGGCATCGTCACCTTGGCCTCATCCTGACCGACTTCTTCACGGGATCCCCCTTTGTCGTGGAGCTGGAAAAAGACCTGTCGTTGAAGAAGCAACTGCTGGACGTCGTCATCCTGCGCAAGGGTCCTGGCCCCTTCGCCGAGCGCTTACCGGACGGTCTGGACAATTTGGCCACGCACAACTTGATCAGCTTCAAGTCGCACCAGGAGGCCCTGGCCGACTGGACCCTGAAAGAGTTGACGGGGCACTATGTCAACTACCGCAAGCAGGTCAGTCCGTCGATGCAGCAGTTGTTGCCGGAAGAGGAGTTTCGGCTGTATGCTGTATGCGCCCGCTTCCCGCACAACCTGGCCGGCCAGGTGCCGTGGCAGCAGTTGCAGTCGGGCGTGTTCGAGTGCCGGCGCGGGACGGACGTCATCCGGGTCGTGGTGCTGGGTCAACTGCCCCAGAGTGAACCGAACGCGTTGTTCCACTTGTTCAGCGCCGTACCGGAGCTGGTGCGGTACGGGGTGGAACATTACCGGCAGCACTCCGACGATACGAGCACGCTGGTGCAGCAGTTGCTCGTGGGCTATCAGCGCGAGGGCCTGAACATGCCATACACCATCGAAGATTTCCGTCGCGACTATGTCAAGGAGCACCTAAAGGACTTGACCCCCGAAGAGCGCTTGGAAGGACTGTCGCCGGAAAAGCGCTTGGAAGGGCTGTCGCCGGAAAAGCGCTTGGAAGGACTGTCGCCAGAAAAGCGCTTGGAAGGACTGTCGCCAGAAAAGCGCTTGGAAGGACTGTCGCCGGAAAAGCGCTTGGAAGGACTGTCGCCAGAAAAGCGCTTGGAAGGACTGTCGCCAGAAAAGCGCTTGGAAGGACTGTCGCCAGAAAAGCGCTTGGAAGGACTGTCGCCGGAAGAACGGCTGGAAGGGCTGCCGCCCGAGGCGATCGAAAACTACCTGAAGCGACTCAAGAACGGTCCTTCGTCGCCAACGGAGTGAGTTCCACGAGTAGCGCACGACGTTCGCCGGGTTCGCGGCGGTCGCCCGAAACAGGTCGAAGGCCAGTTGCCGGTGGGTCTCGGCAAGTTGAAAACTTGCCCCACAACAGTGTGACCCAGAACACAGCCGATCGGACCCAGGCCCCGAGTCTCGCATCATTTCTGCAAGATGAGCTTGTTGCGGCGCGTGATGCGAAGGCGGTAGCAAACGCCCTCGTGCTCGATCCAGATCTCCCGACGTCCCCGAAACAACTCCTGGGTGGAGAGAATCGGCAGCGTCTCCCGACGTGGCTGCTCCGGCGTTGGCTCGGCAGGTTTGGAGGTCTCGGCCATGGAGGACATCTCCGTGACGACAGGTGGTGAACCTGCTGGGGTTCTCGTGCTTATTGAGATAGGAAAGTTGAGACACAATGTCAATAACATGGCGGCCATTCGACTCGTCTTCACGCGAGGCAGGCTTGCGTGCAGCGAGACAATTCTGCAAAGAATCGGCTCTTTTCTTGACAAATCCCTCTTGACGCCCATCTCCGGATGGCTACGATAGGGGCTGTCTTGATGAGATTCTGTCTCATCAAGATGTGAGTCAACCTCACGGTCGTTCCTCTGTCGAGGCTGCTTCGCCACCGCAGTGCGAGCGCCGGCCCAAGCGCTCCACGTCCGTTCGCAACGCACCTCTTTCCTCCCACCCTTTTCGCAAAGGAGCGTACGCCATGCGCGCGCGAACGAGCCGTCCTGCCTTCACGCTGATCGAACTCTTGGTGGTGATCGCGATCCTCGCGGTTCTCATCGGCTTGCTGCTGCCTGCCGTCCAGAAGGTGCGCGAAGCCGCCAGGCGGATGCAGTGCGCCAACAACCTGAAACAGATCGGCCTGGCGATGCAGAACTACATGGACACCAACCGGACCTTGCCGCCCAACGGCATCTTCACCTATAGCGGTTCCACGGTGGTGCAGACGTCCAACTGGTCTGCCGTTTCCCGCATCCTCCCCTTCCTTGAGCAGGAAAACCTGTTCCGGGGCATGGACTTCACAACCTCCTACAGCACGCAACCCGGGATCACGTCCAAGCGCGTCGCCACCTACATCTGCCCCAGCGAGGTGAACGACAGGGGCAGTGGCACTGATCCCCTCTACGGGAACAAATACTGGACCCTCAACTACGCCGTGAACCTGGGGACGTGGGCGGTGTTGACGAGGAAAGCGCTGGGGATGCAAGGGGGGGACGGTGCTTTCAGCCCCAACCGCGGGTTGGCGCCGCGGGACTTCACCGACGACATGAGCAACACGCTCGCCCTCGCGGAAGTGAAGAGCTATACGACGCGCCTTTCGGGTAGCTCGACCACCTCGATTTTTGCCCCCGTTCCTCCGCCTCCGTCCTCGCCCGGTGACCTCACCGCCTTCTCCCTCGCTGCTTTCGACGCCACCAAACAGACGCACGCGGAGTGGGTCGACGGCAAAGTTCATGAGACAGGGTTCACCACCGTTTTCCCGCCGAACACGGTGGTGTCGTACACGAGCGGCGGCACCACGTACGACGTGGACTTCATCACCGCCACGGAAGCGAACGTGGGAGACACCTACGCGGCGGTGACCGCGCGCAGCTACCACACGGGCGGCGTCAACGCCCTGCTGCTGGACGGATCGGTGCGTTTCGTGCGCAACGGTGTCCGCCAGGAACTATGGCGGGCACTGGGCACGCGCCATGGCGGCGAGGTGGTGGGCGACTATTGACGGCGGACTTCCGATTATGGCCTGGTTCCAACCTGGGTGGCACGCCCTGAGTCTTCGAAGGGCGTGAAGCTGCGGCAAACACGCCCTTCGAAGACTCAGGGCGTGCCACCCAGAATCAGGCGCTTTTGAACCAGGCGAAGAAACGCACCCTCCGCGTCGTAGCGCGGAGGGAGGGCTCTGGACCGGCCAGCAAGGAACTGGCCGGTCCTTCTGCCACGCAGCCCGGACTCGATACGCCGGCCAATTAGCGTACTTTTTTGACCTTGAGCGTCACCTGATTCTTTTTCGGTTCCACCGTGATTTCCAGCCCCGACGTTTCAAACTGTCCGAAGCGTGGATCGAGAATCGGCCGCGGTTCTCTCTTCCCCATGTTGAGTTCCCTTTCCGTCAGCCGGGGCACGTCGATGAGCACCTTGTACCGGCCTTCGAGGGCGCCGTCGCTGGGCCGGGTGGTCATGACTCGGAAGGTCCCATCCGGTTCTATATCGGCTCGTGCGCTCGTCCGGACATCTGTCGATTCCAGGACCACCGAACT
>JBGQLF010000166.1:0-11184 GCA_041499985.1 Gemmataceae bacterium | reverse complement strand
CTTGTAGGTATTCCGCACCAGTTCGGGGTGTGAGGGCGCGGGCACGTGCTCCTTGGATTCGTAGAGCAACCCAGCCTGCGGGATGCGTAATCCATGGGGAGCCTGGCGCCGTGTCATGGCCTGGAGCAGCGGTACTTGAAGACCCAGGGGCAGTTCTTCGTGCAGCTGTAAGAATCGGGGGCAGCCCCAGAAGACCAGGCTGGCAGGGCATGGCAACAGGTGCAGCTTCCCGCTCAAGTAGGCCTGGCGGACCGGGCCGGGCAGTTGTCCGAAGGGACGAAACGTGAGCAGATATCTCACTCCCGCCAGCGAGGCCCCTTCTGGCAGCAAGAATGGTTGGACCCAGGCCGGCAGTGGTGCCTCCCAGAAGCCGAGCGGCGGTTGGTTTTCTGACAGAATGCGGAACCCGGCCTTTTGCAAGTCGCCGGCCGTTTCCACGGCTTCCCGGTACACTGTTCGCAGGAGCCGGCAGACGAACTGTGGCCCCTCGTCCTCCGGGCGCGGCGTGTCTGGGCCCGTGAAGAAGCTCTTCCAAAACGCCTTGGCGGGCCCTTGCTCACTGGCACCGAAGAGCGTCCAGGGAACCCGCCCCTTGTCATCCTGGGTGCGCGACAGAGCCAAGGGCAGGAGGACGACGCAATGTTCGTGGGACAGCGTCCCAGCCCGTTCGGCCAGTTCCTTCGGCCAGTAGAGGTTATTCTCCACAAGCCGCCGGGAGACGGCGTGTTGTCCGTCACCCCGGACCAAGTGCCAGAGTTTGCCGACCACCTGGCGCGCGACTTGTTCCAGGCCGGGTTGTAGCTCATTGGCCTCTTCGTATTCGGTAACGTACCAGCCCCAGGAGTCCTCAGGGTCCAAGAGCTGAGGATCAGGCCGCTCCTTGCCGTAAGGTTTCCACCCAAGGCGCGGCGGCGGCATGAACTCGGAGTAGGCGTCGATGGGATAACGGCCCGCACGCTGATAGTACGACGGGGCAGGCACGAGCTGCTTCCAGCCAGCGTTGAGCATGTTCAGAGGCTCCTATCCGGGGCTTACTCTACTGCCTCGGTGCTACGGGGCAAGGGTAATCGCGGCATCGAGTGTGCAGCGAGCACTGGCTTTTTCCCAGGCGGAGGCGGACAATGCCGGGGATAGTCCTTGCGCGGACGGAAGCGACGTCCCGCCGTCCCTTCCGGGCACACGCCGACGGCGGACACGAGGGAATCAAGGGAGCACTTCTATGTGCCGAATCGTCTTGAGTTTGCTGGTCGGTCTCGGTGCCACCGCTTGCCTGGATGCCGCCGAGCCGGCCACTGCCCCTCGGCCGGACATCGTCCTGATCCTGGCCGACGACATGGGCTTCTCCGACCTCGGCTGCTACGGTTCGGAGATCGCGACCCCGAACCTGGACAAGCTCGCCGCCACGGGCCTGCGCTTTACCCAGTTCTACAATGCGGCCCGCTGCTGCCCCACGCGCGCCAGCCTGTTGACCGGCCTGTATGCGCACCAGGTGGGTGTGGGACACATGGTGCAGGATCTCGGCCAGCCGGCGTACCGAGGGGACCTCAATACGCGCTGCGTTACCATCGCCGAAGTGCTGCGGCCAGCCGGCTACCACACGCTCATGGCAGGTAAGTGGCATGTCACGCCATTCTCCGCGTCCAAGCACAATTGGCCGCTCCAGCGTGGCTTCGAGAAGTTCTTTGGCCTCATCGGCAGCGTGCGCAGCTACTACGACCCGCCGACCCTAACGCGCGACAATGAGCCGATCCGGGCGGACAAGCCGTTCTACCTGACCGACGCCCTCACCGACCAGGCTGTCGCCTACCTCGACGAGTTCGGCCGGAAACGCGAGCCCTTCTTCCTGTACGTGGCGTACACAGCGCCCCACTGGCCGCTGCACGCTCGCGCGGAGGATGTCGCCCGCTACCGCGCGAAGTATCGTGCCGGCTGGGATGTGTTGCGCCAGCAGCGGCACCAGCGCCAGTTGACCAGCGGGCTCGTCGACGCCCGGTGGTCGTTGACGCCGCGAGATACGGACGCTCCCGCCTGGACGCAGACCCCGGACAAGGAGTGGCAGATCGAGCGCATGGCCGTGTATGCCGCCATGATCGAGCGCATGGACCAGGGCATCGGCCGAATCGTGAGCAAGCTTCGGGAGTGTGGCCGGGCGGAGAACACGCTGCTGCTGTTCCTGTCCGACAACGGCGGCTGTGCCGAGGAGATCCCGCCGGATTGGCGGGGAAAGATGTTCCCGGAAACGACCCGCGACGGTCGGCCGACCCGCGTGGGCAATATCCCCTCGGTCCTGCCTGGCCCGGACGACACCTTCCAGAGTTATGGTTTGGCTTGGGCCAACGCGAGCAACACCCCCTTCCGTCTCTACAAGCACTGGGTGCATGAAGGGGGCATCGCGACGCCTCTCATCGCCCACTGGCCGGCGACTATCCAGAAGCCTGCCATCACGCATCAACCCGGCCATGTCATCGACCTCCTGGCCACTTGTGTCGAGGTGGCTGGTGCAGAGTACCCGAAGACGTACCAGGGGCGTGCGATTCTTCCTCTGGAAGGTAAGAGCCTGTTGCCCGTCCTCCAGGGGCAGACACGTGCGGGACACCAGACCCTCTTCTGGGAACACGAGGGCAATCGGGCGCTGCGCCAGGGACGGTGGAAGCTGGTCGCACGCCACCAGGCGGCCTGGGAACTCTATGACCTGGAGGCTGATCGAACCGAAACGCGCAATCTGGCCGATAGACATCCGGATAAGGTAAAAGATCTGACGGAGCAGTACGAACGTTGGGCCCGGCGCTGCGGCGTGGTGGAGTGGGAAAAATTCGGAGCCCCGAAGTGAGCGCACTGAGCGGGTTCTGCTTCTTACTTATTCGCCCGGCAAAGAGGTTGTTCATGTAGAACGGCTCTCCAGAGCCGTCCTAGTGCGCCTGTGTACATGTCGAAACGGCAGGGTGCAAGTCCCTTCCGAGGTTCGGTCTGAACCTCGGAACCGAAAGTAACTGCGCCGCCTGTAGGCGAGGTGGAGAGCCACGCGTTCCCCGCTGGAGTCGTGCCGAGCTAAGCGCGTGCGGGCGCGGGCGCCAACATTTTCATCGCGCTCTCATCCACCAAGGACTACGGTGAAAAAACCGAAAACGCCTGTCCACAACGGGGCGGCGCTCACAGTACCTGTAGTAGAGGAGCGATCGGCTCGCCTGCCCGCTGTCATCTGCGGACCGCCTCGACTCCAACTCATGCACAAGGAGACTGACCGATGCATCCGATCGATCCCTTTCTGACCCGGCGCGGTCTGTTGCGCGGTGGCCTGGCGCTTGGAGCCGCGGCGTTCTTCACTCCCGGTGTGTTCGCCGAGGAGCTGGCCCGGACGCCCCGCTTGACCGAAGGTCCGTTCTACCCCGACAAGCTGCCGCTCGACACCGACAACGACCTGCTCATCGTCAACAACTCCATTACGCCAGCCGTCGGTGAGATCACTCACTTGACCGGGCGCGTGCTCGGGGCGAGCGGCGAGCCGATCCGCGACGCGGTCGTCGAGATCTGGCAGGTGGACAACCGGGGAGTTTACCTCCACACGGCCGACAGCGGCCGCCGGCAGCGCGACACGAACTTCCAAGGGTTTGGCCGCTGCTCGACCAGCAGCAAGGGCGAGTACTACTTCCGGACCATCAAGCCCGTGCCGTATACCGGCCGTACCCCGCACATCCATGTCAAGGTCAAGAAGGGGGAGAGGGAATTGCTCACCACCCAGATCTTCGTCAACGGCCATCCTCAGAACCGAACCGATATGGTTTTCGGCGGCGTCCGCAACGTGCTCGACCGGGAACTTGTGCTGGTCGATTTCAAGCCGATCGCGGCGTCCAAGATCGGCGAATTGGCCGCCAAATTCGACATCGTCGTCGGCGTCACCCTGGCAGACCCGAGGACGGTGCGCCACCGCCCCGCAACCGCCGGTAATACACGGAACAGTCACTGATACCCAACACCTGCATCCACGAGGAGAACCCCCATGCGTCTGGTTTCCCGACTGATGATCCTGAGCGTCGGCTTCGGCATCCTGGCGTCGCTCGGCACCGCCCAGCAGCCGAAGGACAAGCCGGTCGATCCCCCGAAGGCGGCCCCCAAGGGCGGCGCGGCCAATGCGGCCGCTGTGGAGGCCATCGTCGCCCGGATGATGGCGTTTGACAAGAACAAGGACGGGAAGCTCACCCGAGAAGAGATCACCGATGAACGGCTGCGGCGCTTGTTCGATCGAGCCGACACGAACAAGGACGGCGTGGTCACGAAGGAAGAGCTGACCGCCCTGGCCACCCAGCTGGCCGCAGAAGATGCCGCGGGGAGCGGTGGACAGCGCGGCGGATTCGGCGGTCCTCCGGGCGGCCCCGGTGGTCCTGGCGGTCCCGGAGGACGTGGACCAGGTGGCCCTGGGGGACGTGGACCGGGTGGCCCCGGCGGGTTTGGAGGCCCTCCTCAGCCTGGCCAGATCTTGCCGTCGTTCCTCCAGGACAGGTTGAATCTGACCGCCGAACAGAAGAAGCAACTGGACGAGTTGCAAAAGGATGTCGATGGCAAGCTCGGGAAGATTCTTACCCCCGAGCAGACGAAGCAGCTCCGGGAGATGCCACAGGGCTTCGGTCCCGGTGGTCGCGGTGGGCGTGGCGGTCCTGGTGGAGGTGGCCCCGGCGGTGGCCCGCCAGGCGGCGAAGGCGGGCGTCCGATGCTTCCCGAATAGGCGAGCGGTTCTCAGGGTTTTGGCTAGTTTAGCCGCGAGCCTCGGGCGAGCGCGAAGGTCGCGCTCGCTCGAGTGCTCAGGGCTAAACGATCGGCGTATCATCTCCGCCCTCGTGGACGAGTCCGCAATCGAGGAACCAGAATGCGAACAAAGCTATTCATCGCGCTCGGTCTGTTTACCAGTTGCGTGACGGCGTGCGTGCGCGGCGACGAATGGCCGCAGTTTCGCGGTCCCGCTGGTACCGGCTTGACCGCGGAGCAGCAGCTCCCGCGCGATTGGGGCGCGGACAAGAACGTGCAATGGAAGGCCAAGATTCCCGGCCGAGGTTGGTCGTCGCCCATCATTTGGGGGGACAAGGTGTTCCTCACCGCGGCAGGCTCCGACCAGGATGCGAGGCCACAAGTTGGCGGGCGTGGCGGGCCTGGTGGGCGTGGCGGTCCCGGCGGGGGTGGCCCCGGCGGACGTGGCGGTCCCGGCGGCTTCGGGGGCCCTTCCCAGCCCGGCCAGATCCTACCACCTTTCATCCAGGAGAGGTTGAACCTGTCGGCCGAACAGAAGAAGCAGGTGGAAGAACTGCAAAAGGAAGTCGACGGCAAGCTCGCCCAGCTTCTCACCCCTGAGCAGAAGAAGCAGATTCAGGAGATGCCGCAAGGCTTCGGTCCCGGTGGACGTGGCGGCCCGGGCGGGCGTGGCGGTCCCGGCGGGGGTGGCCCCGGCGGCTTTGGAGGCGGAGGCAGTCCGCCAAACGCGATCTATCGCTGGGAAGTTTACTGCCTCGATCGCGCCACCGGCAAGGTGCTCTGGAAACAGCTTGCTCTCGAAGGCAGGCCGCGCATTCCGAGTCAACAGTCAAATACCTACGCCACGGAAACCCCGGTCACCGACGGCCAGCGCGTCTATGCTTACTTCGGCATGCACGGCCTCTTTTGTTATGATTTCAGCGGCCAACTTGTCTGGAAGAAGGATCTGGGGGCGTACGCGATGATGATGGGGCAGGGCACGGCCAGTTCGCCCGTACTCGATGACGGTCGGCTCTTCTTGCTCATTGATAATGAGGAGAAGTCTTTCCTGGTGGCTCTCGATGCGAAGACCGGCGACGAGCTCTGGCGGGTGTCGCGCACCGAGCGCACGAATTTTTCCACCCCGCTTGTCTGGAAGAACAAACAGCGGATAGAACTCGTGGCAAGCGGGAGCCAGAAAGTGCGCTCGTACGACCCGGCCACCGGTAAGGTCCTGTGGGAGCTGAGCCTGGGCGGAGGGCAGTGCGCCGCCTCGCCGGTGGCGGACGACGAGCAGCTGTACGTCGGCATCGGCGGCGGGGGTGGGTTCGGTCCTCCTGGCGGCGGCGGTGGTGGCGGCCGCGGAGGATTCGGTGGCGGCGGGGGTGGCGCGCTCTATGCGGTGCGGATAGGAGCTTCGGGCGATGTCACGCCGAAGCAGGGCGAGTCCACCAGCGCGGGTGTGGTCTGGTCGCAGCCCAAGGCCGGGCCGTCCATGGCTTCGCCGTTGGTCTATCAAGGCTACGTCTACATCCTGGAGCAGAACGGCGGCATGGTGAGCTGCTACGATGCCAAAACGGGCAAGCCAGCCTACCGGCGCGAACGGGTGCCGAACGCCCAGGCATTCTGGGCGTCGCCGTGGGCCTACGACGGCAAGGTCTTCTGCCTGGACGATGGCGGCACGACGCACGTGCTCCAGGCGGGTCCGGAGTTCAAAGTGCTTGGCAAGAACACGCTCAGCGACCAGTTCTGGGCCACGCCGGCCGTCGCCCGAGGTATGCTGATCTTGCGCGGCGTGGAGAACGTGTACGGTATCAAGCAGTAGTTCGGGAGACCGGTATACTCCAGCATTACGAGTTCCCCAGAAACTCTTTGTTGGCTCGGATGCGAAGTTGCGAAGCCTGAAGCACACCCTCGAGGCGGCGGTACGAACGAAAGTAATAACCACTCACGAATGACGCTTGCAAAGGCTCGACTTGACATGCTGGCCATAACGCACGTACCATCGCCGCACCTGGACGAGGGTGTGCGTACGCACGTGGCGTATGCGCCGATCGATTACGGCCGGGCCGTCCGCCAGCACGAAGCGTATTGCCAGCTGCTTGGCCAGTGCGGCGCCGACGTTCGCACGCTGGACGTCAACCGCCATCTGCCGGACTGCGTGTTTGTCGAAGACACGGCGATCGTGCTCGACGAAGTGGCGGTGCTAGCTTCGATGGGCCACCACACGCGGGGCGGCGAACCGGCGGGAATCGAGCCCGAGCTGCGGAAGTATCGCGAGGTGGTTCGGGTTGAAGCGCCGGCGACGATCGAGGGCGGCGACGTGTTGCGCGTCGGCCGTACGCTGCTCGTCGGCCTGTCGACACGCACCAATCCTGCGGGCGTGAGTGCGCTGGAAGCCGTCGCCTGCCGCTACGGATACAAGGTGGTACCCGTGCCGGTGCGCCAGTGCTTGCACCTCAAGACGGCCTGCACCGCCTTGCCCGACCACAGCCTGTTGGTAAATCCGGCGTGGTTGGATGCGCCCGTCCTGCGCGGGTTCAACTTGGTTCCTGTTCCGCCAGAGGAACCGGATGCCGCGAACGTGGCCTTGGTGGGCACGAGTGTGTGTGTGGCTGCCAGCCACCCACATACTGCCAGTCTGATTGGGCAACTCGGCTTTGAAGTCCACACCGTTGATCTCTCCGAATTTGCCAAGGCCGAAGGCTGCGTGACGTGCTTGAGCCTTCTCTTTCGTCCGGGCTAGCAGCCAAGGCGAGTAGGTGTCGGTCCTCTGAATCAGGCCAAAAGCTCACAAAAAACCGTAACCGTTCGGTCCGCAGCGGGCACTATCTAATAGACACGCAGAGTGATGAGCTTGCGGGCAGGTCAGGACCCTGCCTGGCCAGCGGTTCCTGCGCGCTTCGATCTACCCGCGAGCTCTCGGCAGCGGCGGGTGCCTGCAAATAGGATTTTTTTGCGCAGCGTGTCGGGTTAGGCGCAGATTTGGGGAGTCCCTTAATAGAAGACCAGACAGGAAATCCGCGTCCGATGGGCTGGTAGACCAAGAGATGCTTGAGCGCTTCATCGCCCCGCGCGAAGAATCCGTTTTCACGGAGTGGGTGAGACGGCCTCGTCCAAAGGTCCTGCGCCTGGTTCTCATGGAGCTTTCATCATTGGAATCGTATTTAAGTCTGTTTTCATCGTTTCTTCACGGAGTTCTAATCCCTTTCGTGGTATTTCATTCCATGCTCTCCTCGGCCCTCGGGCCGAACGGGATTGTTCTGGTGATCGCAATGCCAGAACTCGGGAACCGAATAACCAAGTAGAACACGTGAGCCAAGGCTTCCCAGGAAGCTCTTGGGGACACGTAGTGGATTCCTTCGCCCTGTCTCTTTTCTCGAGGAGGCATCGCTATGATGCACCAGAGTCGAAAAAGTCGAATGGGTCCGATGCGGCGCACCTTGACCGTGGAAGCCCTGGAGGAGCGCACGCTCCTGACGGGCAACGTGACCGCCAGCCTGAATGCCGCTACCGGGCTGCTCAGTATCACGGGAGATACCGGAGATAATCAGTTTACGATTGCCCTTTCCCCCACGTCGGGGAATATCCGTATTTCCGGGAACGCGGGTACTTCGACGACGATCAACGGCGTGGCTTCCGCCGACTTCGCCCTGGCCCAAGTCAACGCGATCACGATGGTCTTGCTGAATGGCAACGATAACGTGACCGTCTCGGGCTTCAGCATCGCCGGTGCTTTGACCATCACCTACGGAAATGCCGCGGATGTCTTCGCCACACCCAACTTCAATGCCAGTGCGATCAACCTTGTCCTAAATGCAGGCTCTGGTAACAACAACGGTCTGATGGACGGCGTCGGAGGCGGGGGCCTCGTGAACAGTGGATCCTCCGGCACGATCCCAGGCGGAACCACCGGCGCCGGCTTCAATAACGGCCTGTTGGTCGGCAGCGGCGGTGGTGCCTTCAACGGAGGCGCCAGCGGTTCCTCCGGCGCTGGCTTCAACGGGGGCTTGCTGTTCCCGTGAGCCGAAACACTTGCGGACAAAATGCCCCTCCGACGAACCCGAAGTAGTAGCGGACGCACCGCTTCATGGCGTCAAGAACGATCCTCAACCAGCCGCAGCGCGGAGCCCGCGGCGGTGCGCAAGGGTGGTTTAGATCAACGTTCATGAGTGTGCTCGCTCTCTCTCCGAGCGAGCATAGGAGATTATCTCCCTCTGACCGATACGTCCTGTAGGCACTACCTGCGCTTGTCCCTCTTTTTTGTCGAGGTGATGGCCCCGATGAAACTGGGCACCCAGTCTGCGGCCCGCAAATGGACTGCTCGGAAATGTCAACTGGAAGTCGAAACCCTCGAAGCGCGGATAGCTCCGTGCGCCGCGGGGTGGGGGGACGGAGATCTTTGCCAGGGCGATGACGCCCCGGATTATCCCGCCCTTGTCGCCGCACTGCCAATCGGCACTCCGCGCACGACGGGTGCCAGCACGACCGCCGCGGAGGGGCTGCCGCTGCCGGCCTTGAGCAGTTTGCCGGGGGCTGCCGCCACCCTGTATCTCAACTTCACAGGCGACTCCGTCCTCAGCTGGCTGGGTCACAGTTCCATTTTCATTCCGGCCTTTGATACCGATGGCGATGGACCGGCGCTGTCCCAGGCCGAAGTGACTACCATCACCCAGATTTGGCAAATCGTGGCCGAGAATTACGCGCCGTTCAACATCAATGTCTCGACGGAGGACCCGAGGACCCTGTCGAACTATACCGGTACCGTCTCTCAGATCGATATTGGCGGCGATGGGGCCTGGCTCGGCGGAACCTACGGCGGCATTTCCCAGGTAGGCGGCCTGGCGGACAGCTCGGCCGACAACCCCGCGCGCGGCTTCGTCTTCCCCGACAACCTGGCCAATGGCAATGTCTGGTACACGGGCGAAGGCATTTCGCACGAGTCCGGCCACACCATGGGGCTGAACCACCAGAGCGTCTACTCCGACACCACCCGGATCGCCGAGTATCAACAAGGTCCCGGCGATGGGACCGCGCCGGTCATGGGCGTCTCGTACTATGCCACCCGGGGCATGTGGTGGTACGGACAAAGCTCACTCGACTCGAGCAGCTATCAAGATGACCTGGCGGTGATCGCGAGCAACTTCGGCTACCGCCCGGCTGAGGTGGGCAGCACCGCCAGCACTGCCACACCACTGACGGTCTCCGGAACTCAGGTCCGCGCCGCGGGCATTATCGCGACGATGGCGGACGTGGATGTGTGGTCCTTCACGACCGGTACCGGCTCGATCAGTCTCTCGGTCAGCGCCCCCAGCTACGGCAACTTGCATCCCAAGATCGAACTGCTGGATGTGGGCGGCAACGCCATCACCAGCTGGCAGGACCCGGACGGTGAGAAGGTCTCGTGGACAGGTACCCTGGCAGCGGGTTCGTACCGGCTCGTAGTGGCCAGTCACGGCATCAGCAGTGGGAGCACCGCCACCGATTATGGCTTTGATGTGGGGACCTATACCATCACGGGTTCCACCGCCACGGACCCTGGCTTTGAAGTCGGGACCACTGGTATCACGGATTCCACCGGTACGCTAACCAACATAGATGTGGGACCCACGCAGGTGCAAGTTGACCGCCCGCCGGATGGCGCTCTGGATGGCTACGCTGGCCAACGGCAGCCCGCGCTGGCAGAACTGGTCCTAGTCCAGGCGACCGGCCAGCGGGTACTTCTCCAGGTAGGTGAAGCCAACCCACGCCGACGACTCCTCGGGCAATCTACCGGCACGCACGCCCAACGGGGCAACCCCCTTGGCGATCTGCCCCTCACGGTGCCACTTCCTCCAGCGCTCATCCAATGGTCGGCAGTCCCGGCCGTCCAGCCCCCCGACTTCTAACCTCGTCACGGTCGCATTTCGCCTCGTTCGTGTGGCCCGGGTTTGCCCGGGCCGCGCTCTCGATCAAACTCCTCCGCCTTGCGGAGGGTCTTGGCTGCCAACTCCGTCTCGCCGCTGCGGGTGTGCACCTGGGCGAGGTCCCGATAGGTCATCCCCAGGGCCTGACAAACGGAACCAAGAGGGGGGTCGTTCTTGTGTAACTCTTCGAGCCGGCTGGCGGCGGTTTCGAGATGGGTTCGTGCCCCCTGCAACTCGCCGCGCGCACCCAGTACTCGTGCGAGCGAGCCTTCCATCAGGCTCAGCCAGAAACTGTACGCCACTACCTGCGGGTACTTCTTGACCAATCCGGCTTGGAAAACGACCGCCTTGCGATGCACTTTTTCCGCCTCGCCGAGGTTGTGTGCCTGGTACAACAGCGTCCCGAGCCGGTCGTGATATTGGGCATGCGCGGCCGTGTACTGCGGGACGTTCGGGTACTGGGCGACCAGATTGGCCGAGAGGGCGACCGCTTCCTCCAACCGCTCGCGGGTCTTCGCAGCCCCGTTGCGGTTCTCGGACCGGGGAGGTCGCTGGGACT
>JBGQLF010000165.1:0-11207 GCA_041499985.1 Gemmataceae bacterium | reverse complement strand
GTGGTAGAGTGACGCCCCAACCAATCTGGGCATCCCGTCAGATTCTCTGAGAACCGTGTCGGGTTTGGGTGGGATTTGTGGAGTTACCTTGTAGGGGTGGCCAAGCCGTCCAGGTAGACCATGCGCTCAGGGACTCAAGCTGGCGAGGGTAGACGGCTTTGCCCTCCTTCGCGCATTGGGGCACGAACCAGGGAGAAGCATCAATGGCAGCCTCCCATGATCGACGTAGCGTCTGCGCGTTGGCAACACGCTGTCAGGCGGCACTCAAGATCCTGTTGCGAGCATATACCAAGGCACAGCTTAACCAGGTAAGCGTCTGGAACTTGTCGGTGGCGATCCAGGATCTCCGGCAGGCGGGGCTGGCCGAGCACGATCTGCACTGGTTGGTACGGCGTGGCTACGCGGAGCACACCACCCCGACGATGGTGGGCGGTGGCCGTCGAGCGTTCTGCCCTGAAAGAAGGCGGCGCTTGACCACGCAAACCTGCGCGGTGCTGACCGAGCGGGGCGCCGCTTGGTTGCACGCACTCGCGAAGGACCTGCTCCGCCGGCCACCGAGCCAGCCCGAAACACCAACCCACGACCCCAGCGCCCGGGAGCTGCGCGTGGGAGCGCTTCTGGTCAAGCGATTCCGTCAGCCAGCCTCCAGCCAGGAATTGATCCTGCTGGCTTTCCAAGAGCAAGGCTGGCCGCCCGCCATCGACGATCCGCTTTCGCCGAAACCGGGGCTCAGCTCCAAAAAGCACCTGCACGATACGATTCAGAACCTGAATCGCCATCAGCAGCATGCCCTGATCCACTTCTGTGGGGATGGCACCGGCCGACGCATTCGTTGGGCATGGCGCGCGGAAGCTACACCAGAGCTACACCAGAGCTACACCAGAGAGAAGCTTGACAGGGCCTCCAAGCAGGAGAAGGATCCTTCTCCTGACTGTAGAAGTGCTTTGTCTCGGGAGAAATCGAGATGACGGGGCAGCACCAGGAAGAAGTTGTCCCCATGGGCGATTCGGCCTACCGTTGGTTTCTGATAGGTGCCAGGGGTCCATGAGGGTTGCGCGCGTTCGGGAAGGACCCACGCCGCCAGCAACCGATTCGGCCCGAGACACCAACCGATGACGATTTCGCCCGGTGTAGATGCGCATGGGAGCGCGGGTGGTCACCCAATGTCTGTTACCCTATCGGAGGTACGACCATGAGTGAGAACGAAAGTCGGTATCGCGAGGCCCTCGCCACGATCGCCGAAGTGGTAGGCGCAGTGGTCCACGACGGCGAGGATGCCAACGACGAGCACGACCAGGGGGGCGTGTCGGAGCAGGCCCCGGAGAAGGGCGAGCTCGGTTGCACGCTCAAGACGCTTCCCAAGCGACTGCTCGTGAAGGCGGCGGAGACCGCGGTGAGGATCAACCCGGTCAATGCGCCGGTGTTCGGGCCGCTCGCCCAAGTGGCCGCCGATTTCCAGGTGACGGAGCCCTTGCATATCGCGGTGATTACGGCGAAATACTGGGGCCCGACACCGCGCCGGCTGACGGTCAGCTTTGTGGAAAGCACGCCCACCGACCTGCGGACTCGCATCATCAGCCACATGAACGCGTGGACCAAATCGGCGTGCATCTCGTTCGTCGAGACGTCAGGGACTGGCGCTGTCCGGATCTCGAGGGGGCCAGGTGGTTATTATTCCTACCTCGGGACGGACATTTTGCACATCCCGAAAAATCGCCAGACCATGAACCTGCAAGGATTCACGATGAACACCCCCGATTCGGAGTACAAGCGCGTCGTTCGGCACGAGACAGGGCACACCCTGGGCTTCCCGCACGAACACATGCGAAAGGCGCTCGTCGCGCGGATCGATCCGCAGAAAGCGTACGCCTACTTCCTGCAGACGCAGGGCTGGGATAAGGCGACGGTCGACGCCCAGGTGCTCACACCGCTAGACGAGCGGTCGCTCATGAGTACGCCACCCGATCAGACCTCGATCATGTGCTACCAGCTACCCGCGTCGATTACCCGCGACGGCAAGCCCATCCTCGGCGGTGTGGACATCAATCAGACAGACTATGGCTTCGCCGGCAAGATCTATCCGAAGACTGGCCACGCCCTGGCACCCGAGCAGGAGGAGGAATGGGCGGAGTCGGAAGATGCCGAAGTGCCGGTTTGATCCACTCGGGGCGCTCGGGTGACCGCGTGCGGTACCGGGATCCAAGGGGGCGCAAGCACCATGGGGCGGCTGATTGAAGTCCAGGATGCGCCGAGTGCTCCTTCGAGCCTGCCGCTTCAAGTGGGCGACGTTCTCCTGTTCAAGGCGACGGGCGGTCATGTGCAGTCCGGGGAGGACGTTGTCGAGATGTTAGGCACCTATCTCCCCGCGCTCCTGGGGGATAATGGCGAAATCTTGACGCCGATGGGGGCTCCGAACACGGTCCTGTTCCGCGTCCTCCGACCCGGTCGAGCGATGATCAACGTAGTCAGCGGCGACCCGTGGCACGCGCCCCAGACAACCACCTTGGGCATCACCGTCGAGTCTTAAGTCGCGACCGTGGATTGGGACAGAATCTTCGTGCCCCGGTCTCTGCGCAGGCGGGACTGGGTCCCTCAGGAACCCCGCTGCTGCCGCCGCCCGCAGAGAAACGCTCTCGGCGCGATGGAAATCTGCTTCGATACCCAGAGCGCAGGAGAAACAAGTCATGAGAACGTCAACAGGGCTGGGTGTCAGTGGGGTCACTCACCCGCCTCAAGGACTGAGTGTCAAGATCAAGCAGGAAAACTGGGACCACCCACACCCTCCTAATCAGGACAATAGAACTAGCGTCCGATTTTTTACAGACGATGCGCGCGCGTTGAAGCCGTCGCGTGATCCCAAAGACCCGCGGCAATACTATCAGCCGCGCGACCGCGACCTGGGTCAGACATTCACAACGCCTCCTGACTCGTCCTTCCGGCTTACGGCCATTACGCTGCGCACGGGCCCGGCGGCGAAGGCCGTCGGGCCCGATGCACCGCGCGCGCACGTGTCCTTGCAACTCTTCGCCGTCGACGGAACGCCTAAAGTCCACCACGATACCGTCCTGCCTCACGACCCGAAGTATGACTACTTCATTGGAGAGACCTACGAATCTCTCTGGGTGGTTTCCGGCGGCGTTTTGCCGGCTGACCTGCAGAAAGATCAGTGGCTGCGGTGGGAGTTCCCCGATGACTCTCCCGTCCTGCAGCCGGAGCGCCGCTACGCGTTCCTAGTGATGTTCGACGAGCCTGCGCGCGGCCGCGAGCTGGCGCTGGCCAACCTGTACAACGGCCCGAGGGCCTTCGGCGGCCACGGCATTCGCCGCGAGGGCCGGGCGCCAAACCCATCGAGCCCCGTAGGCGACCTGAGCTGGGTCAACAAGCCCAAGGCTGGCTCCTTCCTGGACTGGGAAGTGCGGCTGGGGCAACAGCCCGGCACCTGGGGACGACCGGACGTGGACACCACCCGCGTTCTAACACTCTTCATCGAAGGCACCTAAGCCGCGATTACGGTCTTCTGGTTCTTTTCTCTTTCCTTCGCCGCACGGTGCGGCGGAGTGATTCCTGGAGATCTCTAGTCATCAGGATCATTGGGCCATGGCCAAACACACGAACCCCGGATCGGCATCCCCCTTCCCGCTACGTTTTGCACGCCAAAGCCAGGATAGGGACCGTGGCCCGCATCCCGGAGAACTGCTTCCCTTCCAGCAACCCGAGGGGAAGTCCCTGATGGTGCTTGCCGACTTTTTCCCGCCAGCGGAGATACAAGCCATCCAGCAGCATGGCTCGATCTCTTTCCATGCCTTTGGCGACAGCGGCGTGGGGACGGCCGAGCAGCACGCAGTCGCCGACGCCATGGCCCGCGACGTGGACCGCCAGCGACCCGAACGTGGTCCGGCCTTTCTGCTTCACCTGGGTGACATCTTGTACGGCAATGACAAGATGGCGCGGTATGCCAACCGGTTTTATCGCCCTAATGATCAGTACCCAAACTTGATCTTCGGCATTCCGGGCAATCACGACGGCGAAGTGCGCAGCGAGCTGGATCACTCCTCCTTGGAGGCGTATTTCGCCAACTTCTGCCAGCCGCGGGGGACGCAGCCGCCGATGGCCGTCTCTTTTGGGCGGGCGATGCCGAACCAGCTGGGAGCTTACTGGCGGCTGACCTGCCCGTTCGTGGACATCATCGGCCTGTACAGCGGAACCGGCGAGAACTTTGGCGCCATCGCCCACCCGGAGATCGGCGACCAGCAGAAGACGTGGCTTCGCGCCACGCTCGGTGACCTTGCCGCGGAACGGGCAGCGGGAACAAAACAGGCCCTGATCCTCGCCGTCCATCACCCGCCTTATGCGAGTGGTTTGCAGGACTCCGGCTTCGGCCATCCGGGCAACCCCGAAATGTTACAAGACATCGATGACTGCTGTACTCAGGCCAAGGTCTGGCCCGACGCAGTGCTCTCGGCCCACTCCCACAACTACCAGCGCTATATGCGGACGGTGAACACCGGCGGCGGGGAGCGCACCATTCCTTACTACATCGCGGGCGGCGGCGGCATCGGCCCCCAGCCCGTGGCTCCACTCGGCGGAATCAGCGCGGATGGGAAGGTGCGCTATGAAAACGGACTGCAAAGTTACGGTTATGTGACTGTGACGATCTCGGCCAAGGCAGTAACTGGCTCTTTTACCGAGGTCGATAATGCCGATCGCCGGCAACTGGAATCCATCACCGTGGATCTGACTACGGGCCGGCAAGTCCGATCGTTGCGAGAGTAAATCATGGTTGGCTCCCTCTTCAACTGGGGCAGTCCCTGGCGCCCGATCGCCCTCGCCCGGTCGTCGGATCGGGGCAAGCATCTCGGAAGCCGGCTCTTGTGCAGCTGGGCTGGCATCGAACCCCTACACCTCGAGGTGGTGTCAACCTACACCCGCGAGCAGGCCCTGGCTGCTGCCGGGCGGCCGCCGTAGCTTGTCCACACCGCCAGAGAACACCCGTCGCCCGCTTCGTCTTCCTCCAGGAGTCACCCGTGCCCACGATCACGCAGGATCACCTCGACAGTAACACGCCTCTCGGCGCCAACCTGACCGGGGGCGGCGCCACCTTCCGCGTCTGGGCCCCCGGCGCTGCCGCCGTGCACCTTAAACTCAACACCCCCTCGTCCCAGTTTCAACCCGGCCCCGGGACGCTCCTTACCAAAGACGCCGGCGGCTTCTGGGGCGGCTTCGTCGCCGGTGTGCACAACGGTGACGCCTACCGCTATTTCGTCGTCGGTCCGGGCGGCAAGGGTTTCAAGCGCGATCCCTTTGCCCGCGAGATGGGGCTTGACCCCGCTTGGCCCGACTGCGACTGCCTTGTGCGCGACCCGGACTCCTACCCCTGGCACGACCAGGGATTTCGACCGCCCTCCTTCAGCGACCTCATCATCTACCAGTTCCACATCGGGACCTACTACGCCACCAACCCGGATGGTTCCGACCGCCGGGCCACGCGGGGCGGCACCTTCCTGGACGTGCTCTTCAAGCTCCCGCATCTCCTGGACCTGGGCGTGAACGCCCTCGAACCCCTGCCCATCGTCGAGTTCGAGAGCGACACCAGTATGGGCTATAATGGCTCGGACCTCTTTTCTCCTGAGATGCGCTACGCGGTCACAGGCCCCGAACTCGACCGCTATCTCGACCTTGTCAACGGCTTGCTCCGCTCCAAGGGGAGAGCTCCGCTTACCCGGGACCAGCTCGGAACTCAGGTCAACCAACTCAAAGCCTTCATGGACGTCTGCCACCTCTTTGGCCTCGCCGTCCTCTTCGACGTGGTCTACAACCACGCCGGCGCAGGGGCTCCCGGTGGCCAGATGTTCGACGACCAGAGCCTGTACTTCTTGGATTTTCAGGTGCGGCATTCCGACAACGACAGCCTCTACTTCACCGACCACGCCGAGGCGGGAGGGCGGGTGTTCAACTACCAAAAAGCCCCTGTGCGGCAGTTCCTCGTCGCCAACGCCCAGTTCTTCTACGACGAGTACCATGTGGACGGCTTTCGCTTTGACGAAGTGACCGTCATCGATCAGAACAGCGGTTGGGGCTTCTGCCAGCAACTGACGGATGCACTGCGATCCTCCCACCCCGAGCGGATTCAGATCGCCGAGTACTGGCGGCCTGACCCCTCCTGGGTGTTTCGGCCCAGGCAGGACCAGGGAGCCGGGTTTGACGCTGTCTGGTCCGACGTTCCCCGCAACGCCATCCGGGACGCCGTGCGTCAGGCGGCCACGGCCTTCGGCGGAGCGCTAGACCTGGGGAATCTCCATGGCAGCCTCGCCCCCCGCTTCGCGCCGGGCGAAGCGTGGCGGTCGGTGAATTGTGTCGAGAACCACGATTTGGTCTACTCGGACCACCCCGAAGGCGGGCGCGTGACACACCTTGCCGACGCAACGGACGCGCGCTCGTGGTACGCGACTAGCCGCTCCCGGGTGGCAACGGCGCTTCTCGTCACGGCGCCGGGTGTGCCGATGCTCTTCATGGGGCAGGAACTCCTTGAGTACCGGCCCTGGAACGATAACCTCCGCACGCACTCGAACGACCTGGTGCACTGGAACGAGTTAGGCCTGGTGAAGGCCGTGGGGGACTTCTTGCTGTTCACGAAGGAAGCGGTGGCGCTGCGGCGCCGGCTCAAAGGCCTGCGGTCCGCCTCGTCCCGGCCCTATCACAACCCCGGAAACCGCGTCATCGCCTTTCATCGCTGGGTCGAGTGGGAGGGGTGGGACGTCATCGTGGTCGCGAGCTTGAGCGAAAGCACGTTCTCCAACTACGTCCTGGGCTTTCCCCGCTCCGGTCGCTGGGTGGAGGTCTTCAACAGCGACCTCTACGAGAACCACCCCAACCCGCACGTAGCGGGCAACGGCGGCTCCGTGGACGCGAACGGCCCCGGGACCGAAGCGATGCCGTATTCGGCCACGATTGTCATTCCAGCCAACAGCGTGCTGGTGTTCGTCCCCGCAGGCGGGTGAAGTGGCGCGGGACGCTTGTGCCCACGTAGAATCACCGACTAGCACGCAAGGGCCGTGCCCCCTGTGGCCCGGCCGTCTTCGTTACGGCGGTCATCTGCCAGATCCACGACCTCAGCGTGGCCCAGTCCCGCCAGCTGGTCGCCCATCGCTTCGGCGTAAGCGAGAGCCAGGTCCGCCACATCGAACGCGAGGGCCTGGAGCGGCAATGGCTCCACATATGACGGCAGCCGCGCGGCGCCTGCAAGGGCCACCTCACTTCCCACGGATGCCCTTCCAACTGGCCGATCAGGATTCAGACGATTCCAGCAGCCGGCTAGCCCGATTGCGGTTGGGTAAGGGGATGACGTCGCCGTCACCCCCTCCCCGCAGAACCGTGCATGCAAGTTGGCCCCGCACACGGCTCAAGTAAACCACTTGCCACACAAACGCAGGTGCTCTTCAGCAGGACCGCGCACGCGTGCGATGGTGCTGCTGGTGGCAGTACAGGTGTACCAGTTCCCGATTGCTGGGTGCGTCCGAACCACCTTGTCCCTTCGGTTGAAGGTGGTGGCGGTGCAGCTCCTCGCCATTGATGAGGGGCATGCCACACAAGCGGCAGACCCAGTCCTGGGCTTCGGCCAGCTTCACATCACTGGGGGTCAAGTGGCGGATATTGACCTTCCGCCGGGCCCACCAGTAATCCCGCAGACCGGGGTCGTCGGAGGAAGCAGCGCCGCGTACTAGAATGTGGCGTGCGATGGGAAACCAAGAGAACTTCAGCAGGTAACGTCCGGTGCGCTTGTTGCCAAACACCCAGGAATCGTGCCGTGCGGGGTTCAATTGGCCCCAATACTTGCGTAACCGCCAGGCTTTCGACTTATCAGGATGGGCGTGTCGGGCGTAGTGACCAGCGCGGCGGACCAGCCAGGCGTCCAGTTTCTGGAACGTCGTGGAGGACACCACCGTGCGGAAATAATTGGCCCAACCCCGAATGATCGGGTTGAGGCGCGCGAGCACCACTTGGACGGACTGGCCCCGGAGTTGGCGCCAGAGCGTCCGCAGGTGCTTCCGCAGTTCGGTTACCGACTTTTTGCTTGGTTTGATCAGCAGCTGGTACCCCGAGCGGCTGGTCTGAGGTGCTGGGTAGTGTCGGATGTGAAAGCCGAGAAAGTCAAATCCGTCCGTGAGGTGCACGATCCGGGTCTTCTCCGCGGACAGCGCGAGACCCCGTTCCGCCAGCCACGCCGGGAGGATTTGTTCAGCTACCAAGGTAGCATCTTCGCGACTCTCGCAGAACACCACCAGGTCATCTGCGTAGCGCACCACGGCGCGCTTCCCTACGACGCGCCCCTGGTGGTTCCGTTCCACTCCGAGGGCGGCTTCCAAGCCATGAAGAGCAATGTTCAACAGCAACGGGCTGATAACACCACCTTGCGGGGTGCCAAAAGGGGTTTCCCGGACAACGCCGTTTTCCAGGTATCCGGCTTTGAGCCATTGTTTGATGAGTTCCCGACCAGGAACATCACCAATGGTTCGCAGCAAGAAGTCATGGTCGATGTTGTCATAAGCTCCTTGAATGTCGGCATCAACCACCCAACGCTTCCGTCGGTTCGGACAGGCCAGATGGTAGATCTTGCCGATGGCATCCTGACAGCTTCGCCCGGGTCGGAATCCGTAACTCGTGCCTTCGAAGCGAGCTTCCCAGGCAGGTTCCAGAGCGTTCTTGACCTGGGCCTGGAGGCAGCGATCGACGACGGTAGGAATTCCTAATGGGCGT
This sequence comes from Gemmataceae bacterium, assembly GCA_041499985.1. Classification (GTDB taxonomy): domain Bacteria; phylum Planctomycetota; class Planctomycetia; order Gemmatales; family Gemmataceae; genus JBGQLF01. The sequence goes on along the minus strand of JBGQLF010000165.1, from coordinate 2,453 downwards.
AATTTGCCGTTGGACTTCGGTATGTACACACGGCGTACCGGCTTCGCCTGCCAGGGTTGGCAGGTGGCCAAATGGTCCACCAACTTTCCCCGGGCCGCTGGGGTCTTGACCACCAGTTTGTCGACGCCGGGCGTGTACTTGCCTGCGTTGAGCTGCGTCACGCGGCGAACACTCAGGAGAATGTTGGCGTAGCTCCGCAGCATCAGCTTCTGCAACGAGCGCATCTTCCTGAAATCGCCCGCTGGTGCCGCCCGAAAGATGCGCTGTCTCAGGTTGCGAACGATCCGATCGGTCTTCCGCCAGGGGACGGTGGTCCAGTCGGTGCGTCTCGCCGGTCCGTTTGCAAAGCCGAGGGCTTGCATCCAACTTTTCCTTTGATGAGCAACCTTTACGGCGTTCTTTGGGTGGTTCACCAGGTCCACGTCAGCCGCTTTTCAGCGTGGGCCATGAGGCCCTATCCACCGGGTTATGAGTTCCCCGTGCCTTTCGGCGGGTGGCGTTCGCTTCTTGGACCTTCCTGTGCCCGCTGCCGAGTTGGGCCTCCCTTGCGGTTGGCTGACTGGCCGAGACCAGACGGCAACGGGGTTGCCACGTTCCACACCGGTGAGCTGCGCTGGGGAAGGGTGCCTTCTCTACCCCGGGGTCGTGGTGTCCGCGCAGGCAGTATCAGAGGCCGCCTGCCTGATGACCCAGAATTGCCGTCTTGCTTAACCATCATTCCGGCAACCTGGACTGACGAGGCCTCAACGAAGGTTCAGGGTTATTCACCCGTCCCAGCTTTCCCTAGCCCGGTTTGTCTGGATGGTTCAGACGCTCCTTAGACAGTACCCCTGGCTTCGCACCGGCTCGTTACCGAACCCGCACGCAGGGATGGGGAACCGACCTGGACACTGGTCGGGATCGATGGATCAGTCCATGACCACTCACCTGGTGCGGCTTCGTGTCGCACTCGGATAACGTTCTATTATGTTCAATTAACCCTTTTTTGTCGCTTTTGCGGATTCCCGCCGGCGGGGAACGGAATAAACGGACTCGGCTCCGCGGAGGCCTCGGGAGCTGGCTCGGGCACACGTTGGCGAGCCCGATGGAGACCCCAGACGCGCTCGAGGATGGGGCGGACGTCGAAAGCGGGAGGAAGTTCGGCCTGGGCGGCTCGTAGCGCTGCAACTTTGGTGGCCCGAGCAACCGTGTTGTCATCGTTCACCGATCTGGTCTGCTCTAGGAAGACGACCCGGAGAGGGCTATTACGGCGTTGACCAGGCCGGCTCAGATCAAGGATTTTGCCCCGGAGGTTGCCACCGAGCTGGTCGGCGATGCCCTCGGTGATTTCCAGGACAACGGGGGTCCAACGACCAACATGGCCGCGCTGGGGATCATGGGTGACACGCCAAAGCAAGGCGGGCACGTAACCCTTCCAGCGCTGTGGCACACTTGGGCACCAGCAGCACTCATCACCAAGACAAGGTGTGCTACGGTTCTCGACCCAATGAACCCATACACCCTGAGCATCGGCAAGGCAGCGGAGGAAGGCTTGCCCACCGGCCGGCACGGAGAAAATCGGGATATCGGGCTGAAGGCGTGGTGTGGACGGAGGGAGTCCGTTCCAGGAGACTGGCATGGTACACCTCGTGAGTTCGCCGATGGATCCTTGTTGCTCATCCTTGTCCACTCCTCACGAAGTGGATGAAGCACAAGGAAAAGGAAGAGGATCCATGGAACGCGTCAAGTAGGCTACCCCTTCGGGCATCCCCTGACAAGCGAAAAAAGCCCTCGGCTAGGGCTTCACTCCTAAGCCGAGGGCTAACTCACGAGACGGCCAGGCCGTCGATGTGTGCAGCTGAACGATTGTACCATCCAGCCGCAAAGCGGGCGACCGGATTCGAACCGGCGACGTCCAGCTTGGGAAAACAGCATAACCGCCCGCCGAAAGGGACCGAAACCCTCATTGTTTCAGCATCTTATGCTATTCCGACCGCATTTGCAAGGACCGCCGAACGCTTGCGAATATCCGCGAGAAACTGCGGTTTTCCGCAGGTTGCGCGGAAGAGCGCGGAAGCGTGCTTGGCTAGGTGCTACCTCAAGGTACACGGCAGAGCCTGGTTGTCTCTACAGAGCGAAATTGAATTCCAGCTTTCCGGCAAAATCGGGGAGGCACGTACGCCTGCACGCACACGCACACGCCTGGCTGCACGTTCGAGGTAGCACGTTCGACGTAGGTGGCCGTTAGGACGCTCTGGCCCCTGTTCTGGCCCCCGTTGTCGCCCTGGTGTTTGTTGTACCCGCCGCTCTGGCCCTGGCTCCCGTTGTGGCTGCCGTCGTAGTGCCCACAGCACTGACACGCCCAGCTGCAACTGGGATCACAGAACCACCAGCGGGCGCACTTGGCGCACTGCATCAGATGTACTTCGGTAACGCGGTGTATCAGGTCGGCGGCGTTGCTGACACACTGGCGC
>JBGQLF010000164.1:0-11212 GCA_041499985.1 Gemmataceae bacterium | reverse complement strand
CGTCGTTGTCGATGTCCCCGGCCGTCACGCCCATGCTGCCGAAGTCCCGCGCCCCGGCCCCCAGGGAGTGCTCGCGGAACGTGCCGTTGCCTTGGTTGACCAGCAAGACGCCCGGGCCGAACTCGTTGAGGACGTACAGGTCAGGCCAGCCGTCGTTGTTGGCATCCAGCCAGACGGCGGTGAAGGTGGAGCGGTCGCCCGCGGTGGCCCCGGCGGCGGCTGCCACTTCCTCAAACTGCCAGTCGCCCAGGTTGCGGTACAGCAGATTGCCCCCCCGCCCATCGCCTTTGCCGTCCAGCCAGGAGCTGGCCCGCGAAGGGGTCAGGCGGCAGACGTAAAGGTCGAGCCGGCCGTCCCGGTCGTAATCCGCCACGGCGATGCCGGAGACATCTCCTTGTAAGCGCAAGTTGCTGCGCTGGGTGACGTCCTGGAAGTGCCGGCCGGCCTCGTTGCGGTAGATCTTGTTATCGAGGATCAGGTCGACCCAGCCGTCGCCATCCAGATCCACGAACGCCGCCACGAGGTGGGCACCGGTCGGGTTCAGCAGCCGCGGGGGAAGGCCGACCTCCAGTGTGACGTCGGTGAACTTGCCCCCGGGCAGCCCCTTGTACAAAGCGCAGCAGTTGAGGTCGACGACCAGCAAATCGAGCAGGCCATCCCGGTCGTAGTCGCAGAGGTAGATCCCGCCGGTCGTCGTCCCTTTGATGCCGTGCTCCCAGTTGTCATGGAAGCGCCGGCGGTCAAGGCCTCGCTCCTGGGCAACTTCCCGGAGCAGATAGCGCGGCGCCCAGGCCGTCGCGCTCTGCAAGATCGTGCAGGAGCGCAGCCAGCCGCCGCGCTGGAACAGCGCCTCCGCTGGTCGGGGCAGCCCGATCCGCAGGATGAGGACAACCTCGCCGGGCTGTCCTGGAGACGTCTCTCCCCAGATCCGCAGCTGGCATGTCCCCTGCCAGAGGCCGTCCAGGTCGCCGTGGCGAGCGGGGGCCAAGCCCATGAGCGCCAGAGAAACCTTGGGCCGCTGAGAAAACCGCTGGCGGTATTCGCCCAGCCGCTCACAGAACGGATCGCGGTCCAGCGCCACCGACGGGCCGGCGGTGCCCTCGTGGCGCACGACGTCGACGAAATCGCTGTTGGCCCGCACTTCTTGGGCGGACTCCAGGACGTGCCCCTGAAAGTCTGCCGCGCAGATCCCGCGCAGCCCCTCCCGATCTGCGCGGCTCAGGGCGTCGGCCCAGGGCCCGAAGCCGTACCGGCTCAGCAACAGGCCATGATGTTCGATGTCCCAGAGGTAAGCCCGCTGGGCCTCGTCCATCGTCGCCTGGAGCGGAACGGCCGGGAGCGCGCTTTCGGCGGCGGGTTCGGGTGCCTGCGGCAAAGGCCGATCGCCACGGTAGGCGAAGACAAGGATCCCCCCGAGACAAGCCGCCAGCAGGCCCAGCGTGCCCGACCAGCTGAGGGAGGATTGCGAGCGGACGTACATGATTCACCTCGTTGCCACCGCGGGCTACCTAGTGCAAGCTCCACAGAGCAGTTTTTCTTTGTAGGACGGCTCTCCAGAGCCGTCCGAGCAGCCCGGACGGCTCTGGAGAGCCGTCCTACGGAAAAGAGGTCCCTGGATGCTACACTAGGGCCGGATCAAGGGCCGGGCCCGTGCCGTTGCCTGGTCTCCTGGTTCCCAAACTCCGGTTGGGGAACGAGAAAAGAAACCTACCCGTCAAGCGAAGTGGACGAACCGCTACCGGTGCCGGGCTGCCTGCTCGTGGTCGCCGATCCGCTCGTAGTACTCTCTCGAGGCCTGATGCGTCGCCGCGTGCTGCGGATCCTCGCGCAAGGCACTCTCCATCCAGCGCAGGCCCTCGAGCGCATCGCCGCTGCGCAGCAGGATCTTGCCTGCCTCGCAGCGGAGGGATGGATCGTGCGGATCCTGAACGATCGCCGCGGTCAGGTCCTGCAAGCGGGCGAGATCCCCCTCCAGGGCCTTGAGCTTGGCCAGCACTTCCTTGGCTTCTGGCGTCTTCCCCAGGCGAACCAGGCAGAGGTAATAGCCATAGACAACGTCCTTTTCGAACGGCTTCGCGGCCACGGCCTGGCGAAACCACTCGGTTGCCTCCGAGACGGAGTCGTGTACCTGGGCTAACCGGGCCCGTTCGGCCAGGGCGGCGCCGTCGTTGGGCTGCGCGGCCAGTACCTGGGCGAGCAAGCGGCGCGCTTCCTCGGGCTGGTTCAGCAGCCGTCGGCAGTGCGCCAGGCCCAGGAGAATCGGAGGGGTATCCCCTTGCCGACTCTGGAGGTACTCAAAATGGCTCAAGGCCTCCTTTGGGTCATGTCCCTCGGTCAGCAGCCCCGCGAGCGTGAGACGGGCAGGGAAGTTGTCGGGATCCAGCTCGACCACGCGGCGGTAACTCGCCAGCGTGTCTTCGGATGCTTGCATCCGCTCATATACCTGGGCCGCCAGCATCCAGGCCTGAACGCGATCCGGTTCGAGTTGGACCCAGCGCCGGACACATTCCTTCGCCTGGAGTAGCCGGAAGGTCCGGAGATAGGTAGGGGCCAAGACCTCCAGGATCGCTGCCGACTCGGGGTGCCCTTGCAAGACACGGTGAACCAGGCGGCCCTCGACGGCGGAGAAGTCTCCCTGGAGCGCCCGCAGGAGCAGGTATTCCAACTCGAGGCCTTCGGCCGGCGCCCCCTATTCACCCCAGGCCCGCAGGTGGGCCTCGGCCTCATCGTATTTGCCGGCCAGGCGAGCTGTCCGTGCCTGGAGGTGGCGGATCGCGCCCCGGGGGTACCACCAGACCTTCGCACACTGGTCTAGGTGGTGTTCGGCCGCATCAAAATCCCACCCAGCCAGTGCCAGGCGGGCCCGCTGATAGTGCCAATCCGCCCAGAGATAGCCCCCCAGCGCTGCACCGCCGAGCAGCAGAAGAAGTGCCCCAACCAGGGCGAACTTGCGGAACCGCTTGTTCACGGTGGCCTTCCCCACGGTACCATTCGCTCTCCGGACTGTCCCAAGACTTCCCTACACTAGCCCAAAGCGCCAGCGAGGGAAGGAGTGGCCCGCGCTGGCGCTTCGGGCTAGTCGGAGTAGCGTGAGCGCCCCGAGATTGGGGCGCTCACCCCACCTCGCTCGCCTCCTGCAAAATGGCGCACAGTGATGTCGTCTTGTACCCAGGGAATGCAGGAAATGCATGTCCCTGGAAGACCGCGGTCCGCTGCCTGGCTCGCCCCTGGGACATAGTGGAACGCCCCTCCGTTACGGTGGGGAAGCCGGCTTTGCCGGGGCAGCAGCTGCGGGTTGCTGGCGCTCGATCTCCCTCACGATCGAAGGAATGGACGCGAGGAGAGCGGGCTTATCCTGGTATTTGGGATCCTTCTGGGCCTGTTGGAGCAGGGGAACAGCAAGCCGGGCGGTACTGCCATACCCGTGCAGACCCATGAGCACGAGCACGCGGATGTCGCCCATCTCTTCCCGCAGGTACGCCTCCACCAGAGCCGGGATAACGGTTTCCGCCTGGGCGTGGATCATTCCCAGGGCACGGGCGGCACTGCCACGGATCCCGTCCCGGCTGTCGCCGCGGAGCACTTCGAGCAAGGCGGGGATCGCCGCCTCCCCTGTGGGCCCCAGGCTGCCGAGGGCAAGCACAGCCTGGAGACGAACCTCATGGTCGGCATCCGAACGAGCGATCCGCGTCAGCGGTTCCAGGGCCGGCTGGGCTAGCGACCCCGCTTCCGCCAGCGCTTTCGCCGCCTGGTTGCGGACGCGCGGGTCCGGGTCCTGGAGGGCTTCGGCCAGGATCGGGATCGCTGGCCTGGCCAGAGTTTCGGCCTCAGCGTCCAGCCGGTGGGCCCCTGTTTGCTCAGCAGCCCAGATTTGTCCCAGAGAAGCCGCGGCCGCAGCACGGACCGGCGCGGCCCCATCGCGGACAGCTCGCGTCAAGGCGCGGATGACCTCCGGCGTTCCCTGGCTAACGGCTCCCAGAGCCTTGGCGGCCAGCTCGCGGACCTCCGCATCCTGGTCTTGCAGGACCGGCAAAAGCGCCGGTGTGGCTTCCGGGGTCCGCACCCCGATCAGCCACAAAGACTTGGCCGCTTGTTTGCGCCGCGCCGGGTCCGAGTCCTTGAGGGCCGCAATGTGAGCGGGTGCCGCCGCCGGGCTCAAGCCACTGACATCGACCCCCTTCTGGAAGCTCGACTGTCCCAGGAAGTACAAAAAGATGCTGGCCCCGATCACGAGCACCAGAGCCAGGCCGCTGAAGAGATAAACCACCCGCATAGAAGTCGGTCCTCTGGGCATGCTCGGCCGGCGTGGGTCGCTGTCAATCTGCCATCGGTAACTTGCTTCCCCACCACGCCCTGGGCTCCGGTCATCGGGCGGTACTCCTGAGATCGATTTTCACCGGGCCATCCGGCGGAACGGTTTCCTTCAAGGGAGTCTTCAGCGGATCCGCGTAGATCGCGGGTACTGTGGAAACCTTTTTTCGGCTCTTCGCCTCCGCGGCGTCTTTGGCTCTCCCCTCGGGGGATCCTTTGCTGAAGTAAGCCTTCATGGCTTTCGGATCCATCTCGAAGGGGTTGCCGCCCACATTGCTGCCGGGGATTTCTTCCGCGACCACGACGGTGACCTGGTATTGCCCGCGTAGGGCGCCGTCATCGGTCTTGTAGGTGGTCAGCCGAAAACTGCCATCCGACTCGGTTCGACCGGCGGCGATGCGTCCCGCCGTGTCCTTGCTCGGCAGGAACGTGACCGTGGCGCCGGGCAAGGGTTGGCCGTCGAGGGTGACCGTGCCCTGGATTTTCACGGGCTTGTCGGCTCCCCCGCAACCGGCCTGGAAGGCTGTCAGGACAAGCAGGAGCACTGCGGCGGAACTACGGTAATACCGACACATCTTCGTGGCTCTCCAGCTCCAGGCAGCCGACAGACCGGAAGGGCCGATGAGCCGTCCCGGTCTGTGGCGGCCGCGCCGAGATTTCAAGGCAGGGTGACCGGCTGGCCATCAGCCCGAAGGCCCAGCTTGATGTAGGTGGGATGGTCGATACTCTGGCTAATGAACCGCACCGAGCCGTCGCCGAAGGCGAAGTTGGCGCCGCCGGAGTGGTTCGACTTGTAGCCGTTGCTGATCTGCCAGTTCCAGACGTTATGCAAACCGTCCGGCTTGCAGTTATCGTCAGGATAGCGATCGTAGGATTCGACCGGGTAGTTGATCGGCACGAGCACCCCCATGTGGGCCTGCCCGATGTCGAACGACGCCCAGCCCCGGATCTGGTTGCCGCTCTGAGGGTTCGAGGTGTCGCTGCCGCCGAGCAGGTGCGGTTCTCCCTTCTCGATCAGAGTCTCGCCGAGCATGATCGTATTCGAGGCTCCGTCCGTGATGCTGGCGAACGTTTTTGCACCGCTCCAAGACTTGGGCGTCTCCCCCCGATAGAAGAACCCCTTGTTGCTTCCGCACCCGATCGGGCCGATGCCCTGCTGGGCGTTGAAGGTCGCGCTGCAATAGTTCTCGTAAGGGCTGACGACGCTGCACTTCTGGCCTTCTTCAAAGATTCCCTGGTTGGCCACGTAACTGCTCGTGCGCCATCCCGGTCGCCAGCCGTCGCTGGGGCAGCGCTGATAGGGGAGCTGTGCGGGCAAGACACCGGCGCTCGTGGCGCGCGTCATGGTGTCCACCCCTGGCGTCGCTAAATCGAAGGCAGCGATTCTTTGATACAGGTTCGCCTGCTCCATGTAGGGTAACGTGTAGAACAGCCAACTGCCCTTGTCGTATTGCCAGCCGCCCTGGCCGGTCCACTTCTGCGACGGGTCCCCACCCCAGTCCGGGTTGAGGAAGCCGCCGGGGGGAAACGAGGCGTTGGTGTCGTAATAGTTATGGATCGCCAAGGCGAGCTGCTTGAGCTGGCTTTGGCATTTAAGGCGGGAAGCGGCCTCACGCACTTTTTGCACGGCGGGCAGGAGCAGCCCGATCAGGACCGCGATAATCGCGATCACCACCAGGAGTTCGATGAGCGTGAACCCTTTTCCCAGGGGCCGGCGTAAGCTTTGATAGATGCGTCCCACGATGGTCCTCCAAACTAAGGCTGGAAAAGACAGTTGGGCGGTGTTATTAGATGGGCGGCCTGAGTACGTTTTCTTGTACTGTGGACAGGGCGCGTTCGCAACCATAAATTGTGAAATTCTTTAGAGTCCGTTAACTTGGAGCTTGAGTGGTTTCATGCTGAACCATCGCGCCAGGGGGCACGCCGACAACGGGGCAGCCATGAAGATCGAGTTCTTGCACCGTCCGCTGGCGAGGTGGCTTGCACTAGTGGCCTGCCTCTTCATGTTTGGCTGTACTTCAGAGCCACAGTACAAAACCTTGCCGGCCAGCTACTGGCTCAAGCAGATCAAGGACGAGGACCCAACGCGACGGTATCACGCCGCCCATGCCCTGGGAGTCATGGGTCCCTCCGTCAAGCAATCCCTCCCCCTCTTGACGAAGGCCCTGCAAGATCCCCACACCACAGTCCGCTTTGAAGCGGTTCAGGCCCTGGCTCGGTTCGGTCTGGCGGCCCAGCCCGCGCTGCCAGCCTTGCGGGAGTGCCTCAAGGATCCGGAACCCAGTGTCCACCAGGCAGCGACCCTGGTCGTGGAGCGGCTTGAGAAGCTGATCCGGTCGTCAGCCAATGCCGGGTCTTCCCCAGACGGACAAGGGACAACCCCATGACGACGACACCGAGTTCTTCGAGGGCCTGGCGGCTGGCGGCGGTGTTGCTGAGCGGGAGCCTGTCGGTGGCCGTGGCCTGCTCGCCAGGCAGCACCGGGCCGGCTCCGATTGCTCGCGTAGCCGATTCGAAGACCGTCGTTGCCGAGCCGTCGCGACCGGGTCTGTTTCACGATCGGACGCCCGAGTCCGGCGTCCACTTCACCTACTGCAACGGGGAGGAAGCAAACCACTTCGCCATCCTGGAATCCCTGGGCGGAGGCGTGGCCCTGATCGACTACGATGGCGATGGCCTGCTGGACCTCTTCGTCACGGGCGGCGGCTACTTCGACGGCCCCGACCGGAAGGAGATCAAGGGCCATCCCAATAAACTGTATAAGAACCTCGGCAACTGGAAGTTCCAGGATGTAACGGCCGAAGTCGGCCTGGACCTGCTACGCTTCTACACGCATGGCGCTGCGGTCGGCGATTACAACAACGACGGCTGGCCCGACCTGCTCGTCACCGGCTGGGGCCGCCTGGCGCTGTTCCGCAATGACCCCGATGGCAAGGGCGGGCGGCGCTTCGTCGAGGTGACCCAAGAAGCCGGCCTGACGGATCCCATCTGGAGCACCAGCGCCGCCTGGGCGGACCTCGATGGCGATGGCTATGCCGATCTGTACGTCTGCCAGTACGTCAACTGGTCGTTCGCGAACCACCCCAAGTGCTCCGGCTTGGTCTCCAAAGTGCCGGTCGACATCTGTCCGCCCAAGCGCTTCGACGCGCTGCCCCACCGGCTTTATCGCAATAACGGCAACGGCACCTTTACCGATGTTAGCAAGGAAGCGGGCCTGCGGGTCGATCGGCCGGACCGGGAGTATGGCAAGGGACTGGGCGTGCTCGTCGTGGACGTCAACGGCGATGGCAAGCCGGATATCTACGTGGCCAACGACACGGTCGACAACTTCCTGTACCTCAACCAGAGCACTCCGGGAAAGATGCGTTTCGACGAGGTGGGTCTGCTCGCGGGTGTGGCCCGGGATGATCGCGGTGTGCCCAATGGCAGCATGGGCGTGGACGCCGCCGACTACGATGGCAGCGGGCTGCCTTCGCTGTGGGTCACCAACTACGAAAATGAGCTGCACGCCCTGTATCGCCATCAGGGCAACGACAAGGAGGGCCGACCCCTGTTCGAGTTTAGCACCCAGGCGTCCGGGATTGGGGCGATCGGGCAGGTCTACGTCGGCTTCGGTACCGCTTTTGTCGATGTGGACAACAAAGGCTTGGAGGATCTGGTGATTGCCAACGGCCATGTGATTCGCTATCCCCCGGCGACCGGTCTGCGGCAGAAGCCGCTGCTCCTGCGCAACCAGGGCAAGGCCCGGTTTACCGACATCACCGCGCAGGGCGGGTCGTATTTCCAGCGGATCCACATCGGTCGCGGCCTGGCCATTGGCGATCTCGATAACGACGGCTGGCCGGACCTGGTCATTAGCCATCTGAACGAGCCGATCTCGATCCTGCGCAACGAAGCGTACCAGGCCCTTCATCCGAAGCATCACTGGCTTGGGGTGGAGTTGGTGGGCAAAGACAATCGACCGATAGTCGGCGCGAAGCTGATCGCCCAGGTGGCTGGCCGGCCCCCGCTGACGCGCTTCGCCAAGGGGGGCGGGAGCTATCTGTCGTCGGGAGATCGCCGGCACCTGTTTGGTCTCGGGACGACGGAGCGGATCGAGCGCTTGACCGTGATCTGGCCCTCCGGACAGCAGCAGCAGTGGACCGGAGAGGAGCTGACCAGCGGCCGCTACTGGCGGCTGGTCGAGGGAGCGAACCAGGCCCAGGAACCCCGCGGTCGTGACGGTGGTGGAAAGGACAAACGGTGAGTGATAGGAGTTCGCAGAAGAGAAGAAGAAGGGGCGTCTGGAGACCGAGTAAGCAGAGTGAGGCCTGGGTCGCAACCTTCCTCGCCTAACTTCGCCAACGCCACCCGGTCCAGTCTCATTTACCCGGAGGCAGCGCTGCTGGGCAACGTCCTCCCCCCCTACGTGGATGGCTCCACCAACGATGCCATTCGCAACGGGGCGCAGATGCACGAGTTGCGGGAGTTCACCAGGCACAGCAACATCCGCACCACGGAGCTTTACTTCATGCTTAAGGGGGAAAAAGGCGGGATGGGAGCGCGGCGCATCCAGATTCGAGTGCCGAGATAAAGGGACGACGGCATCTGAGGGCATTCGGTTTAGCGCTGTCGTTCGCCTTCCGCCCACGTTCTAGGCTCTGTCTGATAATCGGGTTTTCGTAAGCCCAGTCCGGCCGAGACCTTGTATTTTCTAGCCTCCTTCAATCAAAGATCACGGTCTTACGGGCATACACCAAGATGCGATGCTCGATGTGCCAGCGAACAGCGCGCGAGAGGACCACCTTCTCCAAATCGCGGCCCTTCTGGATCAGGTCCTCCAGCTGATCGCGATGCGACACCCGGACCACATCCTGCTCGATGATCGGCCCTTCGTCTAACTCAGCCGTCGCGTAGTGGCTGGTGGCTCCGATCAGCTTCACGCCGCGCTCAAAGGCTCGGTGGTAGGGCTTGGCGCCGCTAAAGGCCGGGAGAAAGGAATGGTGCACATTGATGATCCGCAGGGGGAAATGGGTGACAAAGTCCGCGGACAGTATCTGCATGTAGCGTGCCAGGACCACAAGGTCGATGGCATGCTCACGCAGGAGTGCCAGCTGGCGGTGCTCGGCTTCGGCTTTGTTGCGGGGATCGACCGGAGTGAATGAGAACGGCACGTGATGAAAGTCGGCCCAGCGCTGGGCATCCGGATGATTGCTGATGATCAACGGTATCTCGCAAGCCAGCTCACCGGTCTGTTGGCGGTAGAGTAGGTCCGCGAGACAGTGATCGTACTTGGACACGAACAGTGCCACGCGCGCTGGTTTCGACGCCAGCTCAAGTCGCCAGCGCATCTGGAACCGCGCCGCGATCGGTTCGAAAAGCCGAGCACAGTCGGCCATCTGCAAATCAAAATCGCTCAGGTCCCACTCGACGCGCATGAAAAAGAGATCGTGCTCGCGGTCCTGGTGCTGGTCGGCGTGCACAATGTTGGCATTATGACTGTACAAGAAATCAGCAATAGCCGCGACGAGGCCTTTGCGGTCGGGACAGTCAATCAACAGAATAGCGTTGTTTGGCATAAGCAGGCTCACCTCCTCGGGAAGGGGACGCGTTCCAAGAAGCCCTCCCACGGACATCTCAGTAAGGCGTCATATTCTGCGTCGCCGTGGCAGATTGCGTTTGCGACGGGTGGGCGGCTGCTTCCTAACCCAGCGCAAGAAGGCTGCTAGCTCCGGGGCCTTCCGCAATTCTTCCAGCGTCGGATACTGGCTCGCCAGCGTGTGGTTGGTGTAAGTCGCATGCACCATGCCATGACATTGGGAGCACAACAATTCGACATGGTCGACGGTGCCGCCGTGTTCTCGGGGTAGGCAGTGATGTTTTGTCAACTGGCGCCGTGTGAACGGCCGACCGCAGAGGGAGCAGGGCACGCTCTCCTCCCTGGCACTCCAGTCGGTCCCGCTTGTAGCCGGAGCACGTTTGGCCACTAAAGGCTCCCGGTCCACGACCTGGAAGGAAACACCCTTTTGGCCCGGTAAACCCTTAATCGAAGCCACACTTCACCCTATAATGCCTTACGAATCGAAACAAGCCTTCGAGAATCCCCTTGCAGAGGAGTTGCTGATGTTTCTGTTCCTGGCCTATTGTGCGCTCGGAGCCCAGGTGGACGACTGGGCGAAGCTGGAAGGCACGTACCTCCGAAACATACACCAGGTAACCACGGACTTTGTCCGTGCCGGCGAGGGCTACTTTGCGCCGGATGGCAAGCAGATCATCTTTCAGGCCGAGGAAAAGGGCACGGGCAACCCATTTTACCAGATTTTCGTCATGACTCTGGAGAGCGGGCAGTATCGGCGGGTCAGCCCAGGTCTTGGCAAAACGACGTGCAGCTACTTCTCCCCCGATGGCAAGAAAATCCTCTTCGCCAGCACGCACCTCGATCCCGAGGCACGCAAGCACTACGCCGAGGAATATCAGCTGCGCGATGAGGAGAAGCAGCAAGGCCGCCGCCGGCGCTATCAATGGGATTTCGATCCCCACATGGACATTTTCGAAGCCAATCCTGACGGTAGCGGCCTGAAACGGCTGACGGATACACGCGGCTACGATGCCGAGGCCAGCTATTCCCCGGACGGTAAGCAGATCGTTTTCTGCTCCAACCGCGACGATAACCTCGAACTGTATATCATGGACGCGGACGGTAGCAATGCGCGCCAATTGACGCATGCGCCTGGATGTTACAACGGCGGACCGTTCTTCTCGCCCGATGGCAAACGGGTGATCTTCCGGAGTGATCGCAAGAAGAAAGACCACTTACAACTCTATGTCATCAACATCGATGGCAGCGGGGAGCGCGCCCTGACCGATGACCTGAATTGGGTTCACTGGGCGCCGTATTGGTACAAGGACAGTCAGCACATCG
>JBGQLF010000163.1:0-11269 GCA_041499985.1 Gemmataceae bacterium | reverse complement strand
GGGCCATCCAGCGGCCGCGCCGTGGGCGAGAAGGCCCGTCAGGTCGGCCGCGCCGGTCGCGGTGCGCGCTCATGCTTTTACGGTTATTAATCGTATCTGCATCCGTTTTGACCATGCCAAGATCGCGGAAAGTGCAGTCACATCCTCAAGTCAAGCATTTCCCTTCGTCAGCCTGTGCGACCTCCGCTCTGCTGAGGGGTACTTTAGGGTCGTAACCGGGAGAACAGGCGATGTCAAGCACCACTTCGAGGCCGGTCGAGCGTCAGCCAACATGCGTCAGCGACAGATCCCTGGGCAGAAGACTGCCATCAGCAGCTTCCGGTGCGGAACCGATGCCTGCCAGGCTTTTTCTTCTTCGTTAGCCCTGGGGCCGGCTTTTCAGATCAAACGGCCCCAGCTCGTTGTCGCCGGGCGCAACCTCGACGGTGAACGGCGAGCGGTCCCTGTCCTTGTACACGCCGGGGAGGATGTTGTGCAGCATGCCGGGGGCGGCGTACTTCATCATGTCCTCACCTTCCTTGAAAACCGGCACCTTCCCTTGCTTGTCCACCTCCTTGGCGATGATCACCACATAGCGGCCCGGCTTCACCCACTCGCTCTCGCGCGACTTGAGCTGGAATCGTCCTTCCGGGTCGGTCTGGCCGCCGTACACCCCCAGGGTCAGGTCCCCTTTCGGCCAGAACTGCACCCCGGCGTCGGCGAGGGGCTTGCCGTCGATGCGGACCGTCCCCTTCACTTTCGCTTGCGGATCCCCCGAACAGCCCCCTGCCAGAACAACGGCGGCCAGGAACAGAAACAACCAGGAAAAACAGCGCATGATCCTCGAGCCCTCTCGCTTCGCCGAAAACTTCTCATCCAGGAGAGCGAACGGGGCCGATGCCTCCCTGGGTCCGACCAGGATCCGGGTTCCGGCACCGCCCGTTCCGCGCTCCACCTCGCTCTCAGGATCGGTCAGGACCCTGGGATGATTTCGCCGGCATAGGCCGTGGACAGCGCCTCGAATATCGGGAAGCTCGTGCTGTCGGGGAGGAACCGCACCGACCCATCGCAGAACACGAAATTCGCGCCGCCTGGGTGCCAGCTGCCAAAGCCCCAGGCATACTGGTAATTGGCCCGGATGTCGGTGTACTTGTCCACGACCCCTCCCCACGGGAAGTTAATGTTGAACCCATCCGGAGGCAGCGTGGTGCTCCACACTGGGCCCACATAGCCTTGGACCGCGGTGTGAGTGCCCGAACCCCAGAACGGGCCATAGGACGTGGAATCGTGATTTTGCTTCGACTCGCCGATCGCAATGGTGTTGCTGCTGCCGTCACGGATCTTCGCCAAGCGCGCTGCCCCGTTGGTGCCAAAAGCACCGGTAGTCGAGGAGTTGGTGTTGTACGTCAGCGTGTAATCATTCTCCATTCCACAATCGAACAGGTAATTGCTGCGGCGCGCGTTGGTTCGGGCATAAGCGCCGGTGCCAGCATTGTCCGACGCCACGGGAGCCGGCTGCTGGTCGGAGGGGCACTCATAGATCGGCACCCGGGTTCCGATGACGGCGGCGTTGCCGGGACTGACGACGTTGTAGGGTGCCGGGGGTAAAGATGCCCCAGCCCAGTTCGAGGTACTCGACGGGTACGCAAAGTCGTATTGCTTGTACAGGTTGTCCTGCTCGAGGTAGGGCAGCATTAGCACGAAGCCGGTGTGGTTGTAGACATAAGGCTTGTCGGGATAGAACGACGTGGCGGCCGTGTATTTCCCCGCGCTGCCGGAGTTGATCTTCGCCGGGGGAAAAATCCCGTAGGTATCGTGGTAGTTGTGCAGGGCCACGCCCATTTGCTTGAGGTTGTTACTGCACTGCATGCGGTTCGCTGCCTCCCGCACCTTTTGCACGGCGGGGAGCAGCAGCCCGATCAAGACGGCAATGATCGCAATGACCACCAGCAACTCGATCAGCGTGAAGCCCTGCCGTGCTGTGGATCGAGACATGGACAGACCCCTTTCCTAAAAAAATGGGGAACGTGAAAACAGGCCAGAGCTCGGGCGCGCGCGCCAGCGCGGCTCCTTGCCGTTCGCCGCGGTTTACGTTTGCCGCCTGCGCTCCCTAATCTCCTAATCGTGAGCATAAGATTACCGTTGCACGACGGACGCCGCAATCATAAACTGTAACAACATCGTGCAAACAGAGAGTTAGTCTAACACGAAAGGCATTATGGCCCGTCATCCGGCCAAGACCCGTGCCTATAAGGACTCCACCGCCCAACAGTTGCGGGCGGCGGTGCTGTCCCAGGATGACCGCCTGGCCCGCTTCTTCGCCAACCGCCCGGGCTGCGCCTACCGATGGCGACCGCTTGCGGACTAATCAACAAATGTAATTTGTTCTGGCGCAAACCGTGTCCTGACCTCCATGTCCGAGGTGTTGCGGTCCATTGTCGGGAGCGACTGACCTATTTCGGGAACCCGCCGGGGATTAAACTGGCACTGGGCCGACAACGCATCCCAGCCCGAGGAACTGCCCATACCCGCCACGAACCGGCGAGCCATCGCCATCCGCCTGGAAGTGCTGCGAGCGAAGCGGTTCACCTGCCTGGAGCGGCTGGCGAGGGAAGGTACCTGGAGGTAGGCAACGACCTATCTCAGCCAGCCAGCGATGTAGACCAGGAAAGCAACCAAGCCCGCTAGGAAGACGGCCCCAACGGCTAGTACACGCCGATAGAGCCGGTCAAACTGCTCCTGGCGAGTGACGGCTTGCTGTTGCAGCTCCAGCGATCGCTGCGTCACCCGCCGGTCTCGGCCAGGTGTTCGCACTGGATGTCCCGAATCTCTACGAGCAGCTGTCTGAGGTCGTCGAAACTCTCCATCAGCCCCTCCACTGGAACCTAACCTCGTGATAGGCGGCATCGCCAGTTGACCTGTCCGAACTGGGACAGGCCACACCGGAAAAGTCGCTGTATGGTCGGTTGTCCGCAGGGGACAGTCAAGAAGAAAGCAGGAAACCATCCTGTCCTCCTGTCCGGACCCACTACCCATTCTGAACGGATCCGGGGTAGCCTGGACACAACCTGATGGGGCCAATGGTCCGATAAAGTTTACTGAAGCGACCGACAAGTTCCTGCTCCCGCCGAGCGGATTGCCGCGACAGTGGTGGAACCAATGAAACTTGACGACGTAAAATGCCCCAACTGTGGCAGCAAGAACGCTTCTGCTCGGAGCCTGGAACTTCTCCTTGCCAGGATTCTGTTGCGGCTGACGAAACGAATCCTACCTGTTCAGGCGAAGTGTGCAGACTGTGGGGCATCCTTTTCCCACCTCCACAAATTGCCACGAACGGTGATCGGCTATCACGGTTGCAACAAGGAATTTGCCGACGGACTTGTGGCAGGAAGGATAAGCCTGGAGGAATGGAAAGCCAGCAAGAATAGCACGACTGGCTCGGTGCAGGCATCTACTTCTGGGAGCACGCACCCGGACGAGCTTGGCAGTGGGCGAGAGAACGCCACAGCAACGATCCCGCTGTGGTAGCGACCGAGATCCAATTAGGGAAGTGCTTGGACTTGAGCGACACGGTCTTTTACAGTCTTGCTGCGACAATCCTACGATAGTACAGTGCAACTGTACGAGGGTATGGGATGGAAACTGCCGACGAATGAAGGGAATGAGCAAAAGCTGAGGAGATTGGACCGGCTGGTTATGGACACGTTGGCCGAAGCCGTGGACGGTAGGGGCATCGTTTACCAGACTGTCCGGTGCCCTTTCGAGGAGGGAGAGAATGTCTACCCAGGTGGGATGATCAAGAAACAGTCCCACATTCAAATCGCCGTCCGAGATAGAGCTTGTATTTCATCCAAGGTTTTCCTCGTTGATCCAAGGGAGGGCGACCGTGACCGATAAAGAACTTGCCGAACAAATTCGCAAGGCCCTGGAAGAGTTTAGCCGGCTGCCTCCCGAAGAGCAGGCCAGGAGGCTGGTCGCTTCTGGTACTATCGACGTGCATGGTGAAGTCTTGATGGGGTCCCGTGCCACCTTCAACGCGGAAGCTGAAGTCGTGAGGGGCCAAGAACGCCGAAGCGCAGAAAAGCAGGGCAAGCCAAATCCGACCAGCACGGATCCGAGCAGCCTAACGTCCGATTGAAGCTCTGCTCCGCCGCCTCCTCCAATTCCCTGGCCTTGCGGCGGTCGGCTGCCTCTTGTGCCCTCATCAACTTATCAGCGGCCGATCGTTGCTCTTGCTCGGCCTCTGGCCTTCTCATCGAGGCCCTCGCTTCGCCTTGCAGCGATCCGCGGTCGGTTCGCATCTACCCTTCAGCGGGACCGGATCCAGTGGTCCTTTGCGGTCTCCGATTTGGGAAACTCTTGGTGAAGAGCTGGACGGTAGCGCAATCGTGAGCCTGCGCCGCCAGCAGGGCACGCTGGTAACCGCCAGCGATGGACCTATGGGCGCCGAACAGCGGCATGGTGGAACTCCCCGGCCAGGTGCGGACAGGTCAGGATACCACGGGACGAGCTGGGACGGGAACCCCATTAGAAGCCTGGGCATGCACCAGGTGTTGCGGTCCATCGTCGGGAGCGACTGACCTATTTCGGAAACCCGCCGGGGATGCGACTAGCACCGGGCCGACAACGCATCCCAGCCCGAGGAACTGCAAAAGTGATCTGCTTCGAGCAGGTCGTTCTCCGCCGGATCAGGGATCCCGGCAAGGACAAAGGCCCGGATCCCTTCCGGGCCTTCCCTTCCCGACACCAAGGAGGTCTACTCCACGAACTTCCTCCGCCGCCAGGCGTAGCCGGCCAAGCCGATGGCACCGAGGCCGAGCAGGGCGAAGGTGGAGGGTTCGGGGACGGCGGTCTCTGCATCGCTCTGGAGTACATAGTTGATACCATCCAGGGCGAAGCCCGGATTATTGGGACCCGGCATGTAAAGGGTTCCGCCAGCGGTTTCCGGGATTGATACCAGGTTAGTATAGAACTGTCTCGGAGGGCCGGAGGTGTCGGCCAGATTGTCGAATCCATCTACGGTGTCCGAGTAGAAGGCCACCTGCGTTGCCGCAGCACCAGCAATGGGGTTGAACCGGACCACATCCAAGAAAGCACCCCCAAAATCTGCATCGGTAAGCAAGACATCTCCTGCCACTGTGGTGAACGGCAGCGTGTAAGTAAGCACCGGGTTCAGGCCGCCGGGACCGATATCAGCGGCTAGGGTACCGGGCAGCGGAACAAACGCGGCCTGGATCTGCAAGGTCCCATTGCCGTTTTCGTCGAGGGTGACAATGGGAAGCCCTTGAGCAAACGCCGGCCCGCCGAGGCACAACAACACCGTCACCACACCGAGGAGCAAACGCTTCATCAGCAAAACCTTTCTGAACCGGAAATGCGGGGTCCGATGCTCGCTAGTTAGGGGAGGCATCAGTTCTGTTTGACTGGTGTCTGACGAAGACGCAAACAGTATGCCAAGGCCGAACAGCTGCGATGTGGCCAGAACACTCTGAACGACAACGTGGCGGAAGCGGTTTATCAGCGTAAGGTTGTGGCAATTCATGTCTGGCCTGAATAGGGCCGGGTCCAAGCGGGATGTTCCGAAAGCTTACGCAGTGTCAACCGCCTTGCTAAGGGGACTTTACACAAGCATGTCCCCGGTCTCGTTGACTGAAGGGGAGCCATTCCACTACGCTGAGTAGTAGTAACGCATCGACTGGTGCTGATGTGTTGATTAGTGCTGCGGAAAGGGGGAGAAGTAAATGGAGATGACGAGGACTTTAAATATCCCTATGAGCAACAAGACACCCCCGGTCGCAACGAGCTGGCCGGGGGCTTTCTGGCAACAGAGGAGGATCGCTCTCCCGTCAAAGTGACTTACACCGCCTGCCTCCGCCGCCGCCAGGCGTAGCCGGCCAGGCCGAATCCGCCGAGACAGAGGAGAGCGAGCGTGCTTGGTTCGGGGACGGCCCCATTGGCCGGCTCAGCATCGCTTTGGAACGCGGCCTTCAATCCCTGCAGGTCGGGACGCAGGTACATGGTTGCATCGAACGGGCCGCCGTTGCCTTCTGCCATCATGATGGGCTGCCCCCCAGCAGGATTGACGAAAACGGCCGGCACACTGGATAAACCTCCTTCACCGTCTGAAATATAGGCTAGGAAGGTGCCGGTTAAGTCGGGCGACGGGTCTCGCACGACCCCGAAAACGTCGCTGATGCTTCCGTCGGGTTCGGTCAAAACCGTGTAATTCCCAAATTGACTCGGATCGCCCGAGGGGCTGCCACCAATGGTGAAGATGTTGAGGCCTTCAACAGATTCGCCAGCGGATAAAGAAACGTTTCCGATAGTCATAGTGTCAGAAAAGATCGGCACTTGGGCAGCGGCTGGCAAGGTAGCCAGCAGGAAGGCTGCCACAGCGGACAGCCGGCGTGCCATGCTCATGAGAATGTGAACCACGCACCACTTCTTCACGATCTGCTCCTCTTGTGGTATCCCCGGACGGCGTGTCCGAACACTCGCCCAAGGAGACAATTGGATGTGCGGCAGCCGGACCAATCTCAGGCTGCTCTGTCCAGAGGAACTTTGCAAAAGCTGTACCAAAGATGCTTTGATGCACAAATATGAGCAAGCCTGGATGTTCTGGATCCGACCACTGGGCCGCAAGGTCCTGCAAATCGCGGGGTTACAGCTTGACCAGGTAGGTCGCTATTTCAGACCGCCACGGAAGAATCAGGTGGAACGAACCTCGGCAATCCGATGCATGTTAACGTCAATTATCGCTGATATGTAAACCCCGTTAACCGAAGTGGACGCAGCTGCACGAACAGCAAGTCCGATCTGCGTCGACTCCGGTGAAGAGCTGGACGGTAGGGCAATCGTGAGCCTGCGCCGCCAGCAGGCCACGGTGGTAACCGCCCGTGATGGACCTATGGGCGCCGAACAGCGGCATGGGCAGGCCTCGGAGGATCGGGCGTAACACCAAGCGGTATAGTGGAGCCGGTCGGATTCCACCTTGTGGGGCAGGATTCCAATCCTGCCCCACAAGGCGGAACTCCACCGACGCCAGTAGAGTGTACGGCAGGCAGAACCGCTTGTCCGGACCCGGACGGGTAACCGCTGGAAGCACTCGCAGCAGATTGTCTGGTAGCTGTGGTCGTTCGCCGGAAAGGACGGAACTACCCCTGCTTCGCTCAAGCCCTCGGGACACAAGCCCCGAGGGCGGTTGCGTTGCATGGGACGATCCGCCTTTCCCCCGGGATGCCCTTTTTCCTCCAGGATCGCTCTCACGTCGTCCGCTGCCGTCGTCGCCAGACGTAGCCGATCAAACCGAGGGCACCGATGCCAAGCAGGATCCGGGTGGAGGGTTCGGGGACGGTGGAGGGATCGGGAACGGTGGAGAGTGAAAAGACCAGGTACGTCGGCCGAACAAGGCTACCATCGGACGCGAAGGTATCGCTGAACGTACCGGTCAAGCCATCGTAACGAAGAATCGCAGAAGGAGAGATACTGGAGACATACAGCTTGCCATCAGGCCCGAACGTGAGGCCCAGGGGATTCAACAACCCACCGCTACCGGAAGAGACGAAGACATCCCTGAAGCTCCCGGTAGTCCCACGATAGCGGAGCACGGCATTGTCCGTTGCCGAGTTGGAGTTTCCTGCACTGGTGACGTACAAATCCCCGTCGCTGCCAAAGACCAGCCCTTCCGGAGCATCCAATCCGCCACTCCCAGGACTAACGAATGCACCCATGAACACTCCGGTATTGCCGTTATACCGGCGGATGCTCCCGGCAACATTGGTACTGCCAACGTAGAGGTTGTGGTCAGGACCGAATACGAGATCGGTTGGTTGCAGCAAACTGCCGCGGCCGCTGGGGACAAAATCATCGATGAAGGCACCGGTCGATTTGTCGTAACGCTTGACCGCGTTGTTTCCACTGCTGACGACATAGAGATTTCCGTCCGGGCCGAAGGTTAAACCAACCGGGGCGACCAGGCTGCCGCGGCCGCTGGGCACGAACGCATCGATGAGAGCACCGGTCGTTCCCGCATAGCGCAAGACGCTATTCGTATTGAGGCTGCTGACGTAGAGATTGCCGTCGGGACCAAAAACCAGGCCCTGAGGACTAACGAGGCCAGGACTTGTGGCGAAGACGCCACGGAACGCACCCGTCACCGCATCGTAACGCAGGATCGTGTTGGTGTCCTGGCTGCTGACGAACAGATCAGCCTTTGCTGGCCCTGTTGCACACGACCAAAGCATGAGACCTAGCAAACAAGCGACGGCTCGCGCTACCCCGCTGTGCATATTGCGCTCCCTAGAACAATGGTTGACGGCTGGGACATGTCATTGAGAAGGCATTTCTTGTGCCTCCGCTCGCAAAACCACGCAGGTTTTTAGCGCCCTGGTGCCAAGCTGCGAGGGGAACGGGACTTCAAGCGTTGGTGCTGGTCCGCAGAAAGGCACTCCTCGGGCAGGAGTCGATGTCAAGGAGCAATGGATGTTAAGATGTATTATCGTTGACTGTAAGCCGCGCTAACCGAAGTGAACATCGTTGGGGAGCACTGCAACGTCCGCGTGTTGGTTCCCAGTGCAGCAGCCACGGACCTGTTTTCGTGGGACAGGATTCCGATCCTGTCCGACCGCCCGAGAGGATTGGAATCCTGTCCCACGACTGAAAACCCCGTCGCTTGACATTTCACATGCCGAATGGGTTCATCCGTCAAGCACGTTGACGAAGCCTCCCCGGTCAACTATGGTGTTGCCTGAGGCCTTGAGCGGGGGCACGCGCTTGGCCGACTCCCGAACCCACGCGGTCGCAACGGAAAGGTTTCACCGTGGTCGAATTGTGGCAAACCCTCCTCCAGCTCTTTGAGATTCTCGTCAAGCTGGTTGGAGACTTACTGTACCTGGCTTTGAGTTGGTCGCTCCTGCTGGCCTGGGTCGCCTGGTGGCTGTGGGGCGTGAATTGGAAGAAGGCCTGGGCGGTCCTGGCCGAGGGCGCCTGGGTTCCCGTAGTGGTTCTGCTGGTGGCAATGGCCCTGGTCTGGTCGCAGATGGCGCCGAGCGAGTGTAGCTGTCTTGGCTTTGTGACGGTGCCCAATTTCTGGTGGCAACTCGGCGGCGTGGGCCTGCTGGCGGCGGTGACGCTGTGCTGCGGTTGGCTGCAAGGTATCCTCGGCTGGACCCCCGCGGAGATCAACCTGGAACCGCCCGTGGCAGCGGAGCACGGACCTGGACATGGACATCATTGATACCTAGAAACGGCTTCAAAAAGGTGTCTGGAACTCTAAAATCATAGTTCCAGACACCTTTTTGAAACCGTTTCTCAGCGGAGGAAGGATCATGTGGGTACGCCAGTGCGAGCTTGATGCCCAGAACGAAGCGCCCTCGCCCATCCCGACGCGGATCGCCTCCAACGAGGAGTTCATCCCGCCGGCGCAGTCGCCGCAGCAGAAGGAATTCGAAGCCCGTTTGACGGCGCTCAGCGAGCGGGCTGCCCACCGCCAGGGCATGAGTCGGCGCAACTTCCTGCGCAGCGGTAGCGGCATGGCGGCGGCGCTGTTGGCCCTCAATCAAGTCTTCGGCCCCTGTTATGACGTCGACGCCGCGGAGGTCGAGGATCAGAAGGCCTTTGCCGAGAAATGGCCCAAGGACCAGTTCATCTTCGACGTCCAGACACACCATGTCGATGTGAGCCAGAAGTGGTACGACGACACGCCCGATGGCAAAAAGGTGCTGCGCTTCTTCCAGCTGCTGCGTCCGCGGCTGAACGTGCAAGAGAGCCTGGACCTGCTCAACCGTACCCACTACGTCAAGGAAGTGTTCGGCGACAGCGACACGGTGATGGCGATCATCAGCGGCGTCCCCAGCCGTGAGTGGGACAAGAACCCGCTGCCGCCCGACCAGATGGTGGCGACCCGGAAATACGTCAACGACCTGGCCGGCTCGCAGCGCGTGTTGTCGCACGGCTTGCTGCGGCCCAATCTCGGCAAGCAGGAGTTCGACGAGATGGACCGCCAGGTTCAGTCGCTCAAGATCGACGCCTGGAAGATGTACACCGGCGCCGAACTGGGCGAACAGGCCTGGTTCATGGACGATGAAAAGGTGGCCTATCCCTTCTGGGAACGGTCGAAGAAACATGGCATCAAGAACCTGTGCGTCCACAAGGGGCTGCCTCTGGGCTTTTTCAATGAGAAGGCCTGCATGCCGCTCGATTTGGAAAAGGCCGCCAAGGACTGGCCCGATCTGAACTTCATCGTCTACCATTCCGGCTTCCGCGGGATGGGTCCTTTGGCTGCGGGCACAGGCCCGAAGGTGGAAGATCCCAAGAGTAACGACCCGCAGGAAATCCCCTGGATCAGCGATATCGTGCGCATTCTCAAGCGCAATCCGGGGATCAAGAATATCTATTTCGAGCTGGGCAGCACCTTCGGGCAGACCTCGGCGCGCGATCCGGTGCAGTGCCTGCACCTGCTCGGCCAGATGCTCCAGGTGGGCGAGGCGGACCATATCCTGTGGGGCACCGATTCGATCTGGGGTGGCAGCCCGCAGAGCCAGATCGATCGTCTGCGGCGCCTGAAGATGACGCCGGAGCTACGCGACAAGTACCACTATCCAGAGCTGACCGAGGCGATCAAGAACCAGATCTTCGGCCTGAATGCCGCCCGCCTGTTCGGCGTCGATCCCAAGGCCAAGCGTGAAGCGATCAAGGCCGACAAATTGACCCAGCTCCGCCAGGAGTACCGGCAGGATCCGTCCCCCAGCAATACGCAATATGGCTGGGTGTGGGTAGACGATGGCCGGGAACCGACGGTGCCAGTGGGAGCCTGAACCATTGCGCAGGACGAAATCCGAAGACCGCAGGAAAGCGGCTTCGGATTTTGTCATGGGTCATTCGTCACAGGCCAACCCAGGGCGCTCAACTCAAGGCCTCGATGACCTCGGTGCCCGACAGATCACCGGCTGAACTGGAGGCTTCCGATACTGCCGTGGACGGTATTGCCGTCGTTGGAGCCGTCCTTGTAGACCGCCACGTTGGAACCATCGAACGTGATCCAAGCCAGGTCACTGCTGTCGGCGCTGAACTGGAGGTTGCCGATGCCGCCGTGGACGGTATTGCCGTCGTTGGAACCGTCCTTGTAGACGGCAACATTGGAACCATCGAACGTGATCCAGGCCAAGTGCTCGCTGTTGGCGCTGAACTGGAGGTTGCTGATGCCGCCGTGGACGGTATTGCCGTAATTGGAGCCATCCTTGTAGACGGCCACGTTGGAACCATCGAACGTGATCCAGGCTAGGTGCTGGCT
>JBGQLF010000162.1:0-11299 GCA_041499985.1 Gemmataceae bacterium | reverse complement strand
TCATGGAGCTGGTCCACGGCATCCCCATCACCCAGTACTGCGACGATCACCACCTGACCCCCAAGGCGCGGCTCGAACTCTTTCTCCCCGTCTGCCACGCGATTCAGCACGCCCATCAGAAGGGCATCATCCATCGGGACCTGAAACCCTCTAACGTGCTGGTCTGCCTCTACGATGGCGTGGCGGTGCCCAAAGTCATCGACTTTGGCGTCGCCAAGGCGACCGGCCAACCCCTTACGGAGCGCACTATGTTCACACAGTTTGGTAGCCTGGTCGGGACACTGGAGTACATGTCGCCGGAGCAGGCAGAGATGAGCCAGCTCGGCATCGACACGCGCAGCGATGTCTACTCCCTGGGCGTGCTGCTGTACGAGCTGCTGACGGGCTCGACCCCGCTGGAGCGGCACCGGCTGTGCGAGGCCGGATTAGACGAGATTCGCCGCCTTATTCGCGAGGAGGAGCCGGTCAGGCCGAGCACGCGGCTGAGCACGTCGGGGGTGGCGCTGGCGGCCATCTCGGCGCAGCGGCAGACGGAGCCGGCCAAGCTGACCCGGCTGGTGCGCGGCGAGCTGGACTGGATCGTCATGAAGGCACTGGAGAAGGATCGCAACCGGCGGTACGAGACGGCCAACGGCCTGGCCCGGGACGTGGAGCGTTACCTGCACGACGAGCCGGTGGAGGCCTGCCCGCCGTCGGCTGGCTACAAGCTCAGCAAGTTCGCCCACAAACACAAGGCCGGCCTGGCGACCGCCGCCGCCTTCGTCGGGATGCTGCTGGTGGGGACCATCATTAGCACCTGGCAGGCCGTGCGCGCCACGAGTGCCGAGAACGAGGCGGCTGAACAGCGCGACATCGCCCGCGTCAACGAGGACGAGGCCCGGAAAAGCGAGCAAGCAGCCCAGCAGCAGCGCGATGAAGCCCAGCGCCAGCGCGACGAGGTCCGTGCGCTGAACGAGCGGCTCCAGCGCACCCTGTATGCGTCCCACATGAACCTGGCGCAGCACGCCTGGGAAGCGGGCAGCATCGGGCGGGTGGACGAACTGTTGGAACAACACCGCCCCAAGCCGGGGGAAACCGATCTCCGGGGCTTCGAGTGGTACTACCTCTACCGCCTGTGCCACCCGGAGCTCCTCACGCTGAAGGGGTTTGTGCTGGATTCGCCCGCGGACCGTCGAGTGGCTTTCAGCCCGGATGGGAAACGCCTGGCCGTCGCTTCGAATGACCAAACGGTGAAGGTCTGGGATGCGCAGACCGGCCAGCAACTCCTGACGCTCAACTTCAGAGCCAACAGTGTGGCCTTCAGCCCGGACGGCAAGCGCCTGGCCACCGGCGGCCCCACTTGGGATGACACCAAGAAAGACCACGCGGGAGAGGTGAAGGTGTGGGATGCGCAGACGGGGCAGGAGCTGCTTTCTCACAAGGTACCCAGCGGCTATTACCACAACGTGGTCTTCAGCCCGGACGGCAAACGCTTGGCCATCGGAAGTGGTGGCGATTCCGCGCGAGGCGGCGCCTTTCCGGGCATCGTGAAGTTGCTGGACGCCCAGACTGGCCAGGAGCTGCTCTCACTCAAGGGACTCACCGACGGGGTCAGCAGAAGCGTGGCCTTCAGCCCGGACGGCAAACGCCTGGCCAGCGTTGGCGCAGAAGTAGTGAAGGTCTGGGACGCGCAAACCGGCCAGGAACTCCTCTCCCTCAAGCATACCCGCACCGGGCCTTTCGGCGGAGTCTACAGCGTCGCCTTCAGCCCGGACGGCCAACGCCTGGTCAGCTCTGGCGCACAAGGGGTGAAGGTCTGGGACGCGCAGACCGGCCAGGAACTCCTTTCCTTCCCGGGTGGCCGCAGCGTGGTCTTCAGCCCGGATGGCAAGCGCCTGGCCGACAATAGTATCCGCGTATGGGATGCCCAGACCGGACAGCAGCTGATCAGCTTCAAGGGGGGGGCCCCCGATGGGGTCGTGGTCTTCAGTCCCGATGGGACCAGACTGGCCTCGGGCGGCGCGGACCAGACAGTTAAGATCTTGGATGTGACCACCAATCCGGAAGCGCGCTCCTTCAGCGGCCACACCGGCAGCGTCCACAGTGTGACATTCAGCCCGGACGGCAAACACCTGGCCGGCATTTCGCTGGATCCAACGACGAATGAACGAGCGGTAAAAGTGTGGGAGGCGCGGACGGGCCAAGAGTTGCTCTCCCTCAAGGGGCACGCCGGTAGGGTCCTTCGCGTGGTCTTCAGCCCGGACGGCAAGCGCCTGGCCTCTGCCAGTGGCACGTGGGATGACACCAAGAATGACTGGGTCGCTGGAGAGGTGAAGGTGTGGGATGCCCAGACCGGCCGAGAGCTGCTTACCCTCAAGGGGCACACGGCAGCAGTCGTGAGTATGGCCTTCAGTCCAGACGGTACGCGCCTGGCGAGTAGCAGTAGCTGGCCCACTGGAACCGGGATCAGGAATCAACCACAACCAGGTGGAGTGAAGGTTTGGAATGCCCAAACGGGCCAGGAGCTGCTCACCCTCAAGGGGCACCGCGGGTTTGTCGACAGCGTGGCCTTCAGCCCGGACGGCAAGCGCCTGGCCACGCTGTCGCGGGACAACACGGTGAAGGTATGGGATGCCCAAACGGGCCAGGAGACCCTGACGTTGAAGGTGCGCCACTTGTCTATTAGCGGCAGCGTGGCGTTCAGCCCGGACGGCAAGCGGCTGGCAAGTAGCAGTAACGGGGGCGTAGGACCCATAGTAGGATCCCCAGGTGAAGTCAAGGTGTGGGATGCCCAGACCGGCGAGGAGCTCCTCACGCTCAAGGGGCACATCGGCCCGCAGATCACCAGCGTGGTCTTCAGCCCCGACGGCAAACGCCTGGCTTCGGGCACGGGCGAGATCCGGCTCACCCGCGTGGTCTTCAGCCCCGACGGCAAACGCCTGGCCGGTGCCGTCGGAGGGCTAGTAGGGCCAGGCCCTGGCAGAGGGCCAGGGCCTGGCATAACTGGTGATCTGAAGGTGTGGGATGCGCAGACCGGCCAGGAGCTGCTCACCCTCTTCAAAGGGGGCGGGTTTCACGATGGCCTGGCGTTCAGCCCGGACGGCCACTGGCTGGCCACCGACGTGAATGGCAGGGTAACGATCTGGGATGCCACGCCGCGGCCGGAGAAGCCGTAACCGCACGAGGACTGACACGGCGCACCGCTACGCATACCGGCGGCGGGGAGTAGCCCATGCTCTCCGCCGCCAGCTTGTTCCGAGGCAAATGTTCCAGCAGTGTGCTACCATGGTCCGTGCTCAGGCGAACGAGCACTTCGCCCTCAAGCTCCTCGAAACTTCGCTAGATTGACGAGCTGAGTTAAACATATTCGGTCATTATCCGACGTGCGCTTGACAGGCTGCCGCCGTTCACCCTCAGGTCCGTTCGGGTGGCAAGCGTACGTCTTGACTGGCGCGCGCATACGCGGTCGGCAGGTCAAGGGGCAGGCACAGCCCACCGCGCAACCACAGCGGTAGCACGGGAAAGAGGCGGCCCACCGCCAGCGACTCTTGCCAGATGTTCAGGCGGGGTTGCCCGTCCCGCTGGACGGGCCGGTAGGCGGCTGCGTACAGCCCGCCGAGGCCGGAGGCGACCGGCTCCCCGACCCGGTCCAAGAGCTCGTCGTGCAGGTTGGCCGTCCGTTCCGTCCCCTTGTTTGCACGATGGTTGTTTGCAGCTATTGTTGCGTCGCGGCCCTCCAAAAAGCCTCCCTCAAGGAAGAAGGCTGAGGGCGGGACGCAGCTACGCCAGGGCAGACGATGGGTGTTTGCAGCTACTGTTCGGTGCGGCGGGGTTTGACTTCAAAGTGCACCGCCGGTTCGCTGAAGGGTATGAGCACGTCATCCTCAGACCCTGGTGCTGGAGACTGTGGTAGCTTAGGGCGAGTCTCAATGACTACGGCTGGATCGCTGAAGGTTTCGAGCACTGGCTCGCCCTGGCGTAGCTGCGGCTCGCGGTGGCGGCGGCCAAAGTGAGCGAGGGCCTGACGGATCGTGTTCAAAAAACGTCGGAACATGGCTTTAGGTAACCTCCTGGACGGTGATGGTCTGTTCGCCGAGGGCATTGCCTTCAAAGCTCAGGACGAAGCGGTAAAAGCCAGGGCGGGGAAAGTGAAAACCCTCGCCAAAAGGAATATGGACATGCCGCTTGCTGTTGCTGCCGATCTGGATTCGCCGTCGCTCCTCGAGATGGACAGCACCAGTGGCGTCTTCGATGCAGGTCAAAGTCACCTGGCCCATCTCCCCCGGATCGCCGGTGAGCAGGGCGTAGGCACTGATCAGCCGGGAGGGTGAGGGAAACCGCGAGCACCGCAGGTCAGTGAACATGCCCAGCAAGGTGACGTTGCGGCTCACGGGGTCTTGGTACACCAAGTCGCACAGCAACACGGGGCTGGCCGTGACCATGGCGACGCTTCCTTTCGTCGTTGATTCGGTAAAGAACGTTCTCTTATCTAGCGTGGTCAACGGACAGCCGGTTGTCAACGCTAACTAAACGCGGCCGCAGACCGCGGTCGCGCCGTAGCTTAACGCTCATTCGTTACCATCTCCCCAGATCGTCAGGTGGCAGGCGTACGTCTTGACTGGCGCGCGCATACGCGGTCGGCAGATCAAGGGGCAGGCACAGGCCACCGCGCAACCACAGCGGTAGCACGGGAAGGGGGCGGCCCACCGCCAGCGACTCTTGCCAGATGTCCAGGCGGGGTTGCCCGTCCCGCTCGACGGGCCGGTAGGCGGCTGCGTACAGCCCGCCAAGGCCGGAGGCGACCGGCTCCCCGACCCGGTCCAAGAGCTCGTCGTGCAGGTTGGCCGTCCGTTCCGTCACCACGTCCACGATGGCCAACCCGACCCCTTGCTGCAAGTAGGCCGCGCACTTCGACACGAAAGCGTCTCGGTGGTCCACGCGGTCCTTGTTGGCCGGGCTGACCAACTCCACGGCACCAACTAGGGTGGGGCCACCCTCCCGGTGGAAGACCTGCACTTCCACTACGTCTGTCAAGAGGGCCAAAGGCACAGTGCGCACCGGTGCGGGGGCGGACCACCCTGACGCAGCTTCCCCCGGGCAGGTTCCCGGCCCAGCCTCCTCGAAGGTCGCCACGTCAATTGCAATGCCAAACTGCACGTTCGGCTCGGCGAAGTAGCCCTCGGGAAGCCGCTGGTTCAGGCCGGCGGCGATGGCGGTGGCCCAGGCGTTATGGAATGAATGCCAGTGCCGCTGGGTATCCAGGGGGGGGGTGGAAATGGTCGCGCAGGGTCACGGAAAGAACCTCCACGGATACTGGCCACAATCCTCCGGGCTCCGTTCTCCCAGGCGTTTTCAGCTTTTCAGCTCATCGAGCGTCGCGCTGCCCGCGTCTGGCTGGGCCAGGGGATGCACGGTGGATTGGCCCACGTCGCTCAACTTAGAGGCACGGGAAAAAATGTGGGGGCAAGTTTGCAACTTGCCCGGTTTCTTGGGCAAGTTGCAAACTTGCCCCCACACATTGGTTCCCCCGCCTCTTAGGCTCATCGGAACGAGCTTCCCGGGATGGCTCTGGATTGGTCATGGCCCAAGAATTATCCCGCTTCCGCTGCTGGGTTGTCAACGCCCAGGCGACTCTGAGAGTGTGCAAAACAGAGCCGACAGTGCTAAGGTGTGCACGCAGCTTCACGAGGACATATCACGTTGACTTTGTCGCCGCCCAAAGGTCTGGCAGTTCGAGAGCGCTCCGCGGCAGGCTCGCAACCGGTGTTATTCCGGGCCGCGCCCCCGGAGCCGCGCGAACGCCGGGAGCAGCTCGGGCCGCTGGCGCAGCACGGCCATCAAGCGCTCCGCCAGGAGCCGGTGACCCAGTGCGTTCGCGTGGTGATCGGCCGCGTTCAACTTGACATCCACAGGATGGTAGCCCGCCGACCAGTCCGCCAGATTGAGCACCACGAAACCAGCCTGCTCGGCCAGGCGCACGACGTCGGCCGACTGGACCGGCACGTCCACGATTCCCGGCATGGGGACATAGATCCACACCGGCAGGATGCCCCGTTTCCGGCAGTGTTCCACGAAGTCGTGGTACAGACCGAGGACGATCTCCGGACCGAAGCGCGTCAGCTGAACCTCGATGGTCGCATAGGACAGGTCCCGGCTAACGCCGGCTTTACGTACCACCTCCGTTAAACAGGAATAGGGAAGAGCTCGACCCCGGAAGACGAGTCCGGCCAGGTGCTTGGGCGGCCCAAGCAGCTCATCCTGGTGGGCGAAGTAGTAGACCGCATCCGGCTCGAAAGCCAATACCTTGCGGTCGAGCAGGACACGCCGCTGGATGGCGTAGCACAGGCCGACGCCAAAGTTCAGGAGTTCGTAAGGCGGCCCAGCGTTCCCGCGAGCGGCATTTAGCTGGTCTTCCAGCAGCCGGCCGAACACCTCGTCATCGGCAACGCCATAGCCCATGACGATGCTCGAACCGACCAGGGCGATCCGGCAGGTTCCCGCCGGTTTCTTTGGAGAGATGCCATCTCGGTCGCGCAGGCCCAGTTGATTGACCGTGAGTCGTTTACCCGCGAAGACACCGCTCCAACCGGGTATCAACTCCCGCCCGAGCAGATCATCTACCTCTCGGGTCATCGCCAAATAAGGCGTCTCCGTTGTCCGCGATGAGGTATCCCGTTTGCCGATGAGCGCTCCCAAAAAGGGACTGGCCTGCACGGGGGCTTCGACAATCTCCTCGTAGTAGCCCTGTACCTCGCCACGGGCCTCCACCACCGTCGAGCGATCGAGGCGAAGGGTAGCGAGAATGCTCGCCGTTTGAGGTCCCATCAGCGCACTCACCTGCGGGATACCGGCGAGCAGGAGCAACGCCAACGTCGCCGCCTGAATGCCTGCCGAGAGACGGAAGGAGACGTTTCGTGGCAGAACACCTTGCCGAATCAGCTCCGCGCGCACGCGTTGAACCAGCACGCCGATTGTTACGATTCCCAGCGCCGTCGCCAACAGCCAGAGGACGCCAGCGATGGACATCACGTCGCGGAGGGTGGCGAAACTCCCGGCAGTAAGGAGTGCCGGGACTGTCCAGAGGCCCCAGAAGAGACTGATCAAAAGGAACATACTCAGAACCTGGAACGAATGCCGGATGGCTCCTCCCCAGGAAAAGGCGGAAGCGAGCGGGCTGCGGTGGATCGTGGCGGACAGGTTGACTTGCAGGTTGGCCGCCACGAGCAGTCCAGTCGTCAGCCAGAGGAGTGCATCCGTGGCCGTCAGCGATAGGTCGCCGAGCAGCCAGAATAGCTGGTAGGCATGCAACAGCCAGGTGCACAGAAAGACCCAGCCGGCGGCCAGTGCCAGCGCCGGACGCGTCCCTAGCGGGCGCAGCGTGTAGAACGCCGGAAGGAAGAACACCTTCGCCAGGAAGTCCTTCCAGTAGATATTGATCCTCCTCCAGATGTCACTGAAGCTATTCGCGAGGAAGTAATTGTCATGAGTGCGGGGCAAGCCGAACCCGAACAGGCGCAGCATCCCGGTGATCAGGTGGAACTGTCCCGAAATGCGCAGGTACAACGCATAGTTCGTGGCCAGGAAGAGGAGCAAGTGCGGCAGGTCTCGGATGTGGTGCGGCGCAGGAAGGAAGTAATACTTGATAAGTCGATAAAGGAGCAAATGACTCAGACCGCGGACCATCCACGCGACGCCCGTCTGGTACGTCCGGTAGGCGTCGTCGGTCTGATAGGTCTCGCGGAAGGTCTTGAAGTCCAGCACCGGGAAGAGGATGAAGCAGACGTTGGGCAGCGGGCAAAAATACGCCAGCGTCCAGGCAAGCGGCGGCCGGCTTCGTTCGTGGCGGAGGTCGTAGAGGTAAACGATTAGCCGAAACATGAACAGCGAGCCGAGAACCGGCCAAAACGGCGCCGGCTCCTCGACACGCCACATCGCCAGCACCAGGCCCGCGACCACCAGGAGCAACACGCGGATGGCCAACCGGACCGGCAGGTGACACAGGGTGATGAGCCCGGCGCCGATGCCCAGGACGTAGGCGGACCGTGGCCAACCCAGGAAGAGGACGACCCCGACTAGCGAAAGAACGGCGAAGAAGCCGAGCCGGTAGCGGGCGGGCAGCCAGGAGTGGAGGACGAAGCCGCCGCAGGCCAGGCCCAGGACCGGCAAGAAGTGTCGGGGTGCTTCGATGTCAAACAGGTACACCACGGCCAGGAGGAGCACCAGCTCCAGACAGAGGACCAGAAATGGGAACACTCGGCCGGAACGGTCCCCAGAGTCAGTGACTGGCGTTACCCCCATTTCGGGCCTTGCTCCGCGAGATACTGCGCCAGGGCTTCAATCGTGCGATGATCGTTCAACGGATTCTCCCGGAAGCGGAAGCCCAGCCATTCTTCGAGGTCCGCGGCCAGGACCACGAGGTTGACCGAATCCAGACCGTAGCGCAGGATCGGCTCCTGCACGTCCAGCTCGGCGGGGTCCAGTTCCGTCAGGCGGCTAAGGCGCTGAATGATCCACTCGCGGATCTCCTGTGCGGAACGGGTCATGTTCCTGTTCCTTTCCACCGCCGCAGCGTCTGCTGTTCATAGCCGAGCCGGCAGGCGTGCCGCTGGATCTTGCCACTACTCGTCCGGGGCAAGCTGCCCGACTCCAGAAACTGCACATCGTAGACCTGAAGCTGGTGCTGCTCCGCCACGGCCTGTCGAATGTCGCCGACCACCTTCCCGGGATCCAGTTGCCGGCAGCGCCGCTCCACTTCCTGGACTACGACGAGCAGCTGCCTGGCGTCCTTGTCGATCTCGAAGGCGGCACCTGCTTCCGGCCGCAGTCCCGGGTGTACGGCCTGGACCGTGCTCTCGATCTCCTGCGGATAATGGTTGCGGCCGTGGATGACGATCAGGTCCTTGCAGCGTCCGGTGATGTAGAGCTCCCCGTTCTGCACGAACCCAAGGTCGCCCGTGCGCAAGAAAGGCCCCGTGTTCGTGGGGCAGGATTCCCATCCTGCCTGGTTCCCGGCAGGATTGGAATCCTGCCCCACAGCGTAGAAGGTCTGCGCGGTCTCCTCGGGACGATTCCAGTATCCCTTGGCAACCGAGGGGCCACGGACCCAGATTTCGCCCACCGTGGCGGGTGGGCAAGGACACCGTGTCTGGGGATCAACGATGCGGATCTGCTGACCGAGCCAGGTGTGCCCACAGCCGACCAGGGTGCGGGCGCTCTGGGAGTCGCGCGCGACGGTCACGACCCGACCTTGCCGCAAGGCTATCGTGTCCACGCTCCGGAGAACGGGAAGGGCGCTCTTTGCGCTGCACGTCACGAGCATGGTCGCCTCCGCCAGGCCATAGCCGGGGCAGAAAGCTTCCGGCCGAAATCCGCACGGTGCGAAGGCCGCGCTGAAACGCTCGATCGTCTCCGCATGGATCACCTCGGAGCCGATACCCGCGATGCTCCAGTTGCGCAGATCGAGCTGGGATTTCTGCTCGCGTGTGATGCGTTGGACGCACAGATCGTAGGCGAAACTGGGGCCGGCGCTGGTATCAGCCCGGTAGCGGGAGATCGCCTGGAGCCAGCGGAACGGTCTCTGGAGCATCCCAAGCGGCGACAGCAGCACGCAGGCGCCCCCGTGGTAGACCGCCTGGAGCACACCACCGACCAGGCCCATGTCGTGGTAGAGCGGCAGCCAGCAGACGCCGAGGCCCGGTCCGGAGTGCTCGAAGACCTGCCGGATCAGCTGCGAATTGTGCAGCAGGTTGCGGTGCGTAACCATGACCCCTTTCGGGGCGGCCGTGGAACCCGACGTGTACTGGAGCAGGGCCACCGCTCCCCCGTCGAGCCGTGGCTCGCGCCAGTGCTGGGCGCGGGAGGGTTCCGCGTCGTCGGTACAAAGGATGCGGAGATCGGGGAGCCCATTCGCAAGACTGGCCGCCAGGGAGCGGGTGGTGAGCACGAGCCGGGATTGACAGTCCTGGCGGATCTTGGCGAGCGTCTGCCAGCTCTCCACGGGCCGGTCCAGCCGCGGCGGGTACACGGGCACGGGGAGGACTCCCGCGTAGAAACAGCCGAACAACGCGGGCACAAACTCCAGCCCAGGAGCATAGACGAGTAGGGCGCGGTCGCCGGGATCCACCTTCTCCTGGAGTGTCGCGGCGAGGCTGCGGGCCTGCCGATCGAGGTCGCCAAAAGTCAGCCGGGGGCCTTCCGCCTCCCCGTCCACCAGAAAGGAAAAGGCCAGGCTGTCCGGCGTGGCATCCGCCCGCAAGCGCAGGATCTCGACCATCGAGACAGCGGTCGCCGGAGGATCGGGAGGGTACACGTGGATGGCTCCGAGGTTTGGCGGGTTCCCGCCCAGTGCACCGGAAGCAGACAGTTTGGCTCCATCCAGAGCCATTCTGTTGCCCTGGGAGACTCGCTGCAAGCGAAAAGGCTCAGGGCGAACCGTAACGGGAACGACACGATTTGACCTGGGGAAACGTCTGCTCTTGGAACGCCTCTCCAAATGGGGACAGGAGCGCTTCCACTCTGGAGAGGCGTTCTTAGCGTGCCAGGACTTCTTTCTTCGCAGAACGACTCCTATTCCCTCGGCCGCCGCGGAATCAGCGGTTCGCACGAAAGAGTCTGGGGGCCGTTCTCCGTGCAGATGGCGTAGCGGGCGCCCGCAAAGATGGAGACGCCGGCATAGCGGCCTTTGGCGTCGAGGACATAGAAGGTGACGTCGAACTTGGGATCGCCCCGGTCATTGAGCAGCCGCTTTTCGACCGTGCTCGCCTTGATCCGCTTGCATGCCTCGAGGGCCGCGTCCTTGGGGTGCAGGCCCCGACGCAGCTGCTCGACGATCACGAAGGACGAGAGGTTGTACAGGTTGGCCTCGCCCCGGCCGGTTGAGCCCGCCGCCCCGGCCTCGCCGTCCACGTAGAGCCCGGCGCCCAGGATGGGGGAGTCGCCCACGCGGCCGGGGATTTTCCAGGCCAACCCGCTTGTCGTTGTCACCCCGCAGATTTCACCCTTGGCGTTGATACCGTTGCAGTTGATCGTGCCGAAAACGTGCTCGGGGTCGATCAAGCCCTCCGCGGCCATCTCCAGCGTGGCTTGGAGTCCGGCATCGGCGCGCGACTTGGGATCGGGGAAGTGGGC
The DNA here is from genome assembly GCA_041499985.1 of Gemmataceae bacterium. GTDB lineage: Bacteria > Planctomycetota > Planctomycetia > Gemmatales > Gemmataceae > JBGQLF01. The sequence continues at coordinate 193 of JBGQLF010000162.1, read as the reverse complement.
CGGATCGACCCGCCGCTTCCACTCCAGCCAGAGCTTGCGCGATTTCTCTGTATTGAGATCGGCTTCGATCTTGAAGCCCATGTTGCGGGCGAAAGTCCGCGCGTCCTTGCCGACCAGGAGGTGGTGGTCGGTGTTGTCCATCACAGCCTTAGCCACGAGCGAGGGCGTCCGGACGCCCTCCAGCGCAGCGACG
>JBGQLF010000161.1:0-11326 GCA_041499985.1 Gemmataceae bacterium | reverse complement strand
TCGATGGGGCTAATCAGCTGCCTGTCAAGATGCACGAGCCAATCGTAGGCACCCGTAGACTGAGCCGGCGTCGGAAACGGGATGGGCTGATTCATGCCAAAGAACGTGTGGCTGGGGGATTTGGCTGAAGTTTGAGGCGCCCTCTGAGAGCTGTCCGCGGCGTACGGCTGTCTCCGGCCGACCGAGGCAACGGCATCACCGTTTTGAGGTACCTGAATATCCTCCATGTAGTCCACCGTCACATACGGATTGGGAGGCAGGGTGGCCTGGAAACCTGGCTGACCGGGCAATGGGTTCGGCGGCAGGCCCGGGCAAGCAAGCCGCTGGAGCAATATCGTCGTGAGCACCGGGGACTGCGGTTGCGGGGACAGAAAAGTATCGCCGCGATAGGACATAAACTTGCTTTGATACGAAGGAACGACGCTGGCGTCGGGGAAAGCGGTCTGAGGAAGAGGACCGAGGACGAAATAGCCCGTGGCGGCATTCCCGGCCGGGGCTCCATTGGCAGGGCCCACCAAATCGCGGCTGCCATCGGCGGGGAGGAGGCCGAAGTCTTCGATTGCCTGGGTCGTGGTATCGCCGGTGTTGCCGCGATCCATTACGACCGGGACCGTCAGCAGCTTCTGTTTCGTGGGGTCCGTATCGGGCGTGCCCAGCACATTGTCGAGCTGGCGGAGTTGCGTATTCTGGCCGGAAAGGAGGACTCTGTAGATGCTGTAGAACGGCGTTCCCCGCACCACAAGTCGAGCCGCACCCTTGTCACTCAGAGTCGGATCAAAGGTCGGGTCATTGGCGTTGAAGAGGTAGGGGTTATGCAGTTCGACCCATACGTCGTAAACGTCTGGATGGTTCCTGGGCAGGCCATTGCGACCTTGCTGCCCTGGGAGCAAATTCTCTGCCGGTGTGCGGCGCACGTAGGCCTCGTTGACCAGCAACCGGGGCAGCTCCGTGCCAAACACCCACTCGTTGCCGGTCCAGTTGAACGGTGTCAGGTAATCATCGCTATCGATGAAATCAACCATGTTGACGGCGAGCTGGGCCAGCCAGCGCAAGGCATTGAACTGGTTCGGTGACGTCGTGTGGGGGATGGGCTCGGCCGCGGTTCCGGTTGTCGCCAACCGGAGGCGGCGGAAAATGTCTCGCGCCAGCAGCTGGCGGGCCTGCACAGCCGCCTGGAACTGCGCCTTGACCTGCGGATCAGTGACCGGGATCTGCCCGTTGAGGCCTGGGGCCGGATAGTCGGGCAGCGGGCGATTTAGATCCACACGCCCAAAGAGAGCAGCGTTAACATTGCGCCAATCAACTCCGAACTCACTGTTCGGGTTGGGGGTCAGCACCGTGCTGCCCGCTGGTGGTAGGGGTGGAAAGGGAATGGGGCTGCCGCCGGTCGGATACGGCAGAGTTGTTACCACACCGGCCCCGGATGAGGTTCCTACCAGGGTGTAGGGTGCCGCGGGGCTGCCGGACCATAGCCAGGGGGCCACACCGGGCCGGTCCAGATCAGAACTGAGTGTGGTCACGAGCCGGCGTCGCCGTGCCGCTTCCACCTGGGAGACTGCGCTTGTCGGATCGCCGAGGTTTTCAGGAGAGAAGCGGAAAAGCTCGGAGGTCAGCATTGGCGAACCGGTGTCCCCGAAGCGGAGCAAGGCCTCCATGTTAGATAACGGAAACCTGCGGTCGTCGCTCCCAGTGGCTGTTGGCCGAAAGACATTGTAGAGCAGCGGGTGGTTCGTGCGCTCGAAATTGGAGCCATTACCATATCCAGCCGGATAAGAGGGAAAACAGATATTGGCTGGAACACCATTCGTGCCCGGCAAACTAAAGCGGGGCGTCAGGGACAAGTCGTCGTTGCAGCCGTCGAAATTCACCTTGGAGTAGAAATGGGGAAGAGTTCCCGGAACCGCGAGACTGTTCAGGACACCGGGTTGCTTATCCCGGCCATATCGGCCAACAAGCTGTGGATCTGTGGGCACGGGATTGCCGCTCAGTGGCCCGCTGAGCAGCTGAGTCCACTCCTTGAAGGGAAGGTTTGGGATGTTCACCGAGAGCACCTGCCCTGGGTTAACCTCCCAGGGACCCCACCCTTGCTGCGAGACATGCGTGAAGTTCTGTCCACGGATATTGCCGTGCACACTCAGGTTGATCCGGTTGTCCAGGTCCACAATCAGCGGCGCGAACAGGGGTTTGTACTTGCGACCATTCGGCGCGACTCGGACGGGGGCACCCAGGTCAATCCAGATGCTATCATTGCCGCCGGGCGCGCCGATCAAGTTCTTCACATCCCCGGTGGGTTCCGCGGGCAAAGGGAAAGCCGCGCTCATGTCCGCCGGACGTGGGCGCAGCGTCAGGTACTTGTACCAGGGCTGGTTCTGGTTCGGGTCTAGCCAGCGGCTATTACTCGGATCATTGCTATCGAGCAACTGGCCGAATCCCGCCCAGGGGCGATGGTAGGAAGGCAACAGTACCGTCCCGTCAGCCTTGACGGCGGCCAAGAACATGTTGTTGAGGTCCGGGTAGGTATAGGGGGCGTTGAAGCCTCCCGCGAAGGGCCGTCTGAGGTTATTCACACGCTCGCCGGGTCGTTCCGGATCGCGGAGGAATCCGTCCCGGGGGAAGAACATGTAATTGATGAGGAAATAGTCATCTTTGGCCGCGGCTGGAGCGTTTGGCACGTTAGAGAAAACAGTCCCTTGCGTATGAAGGCGACCTGTGCCGTTGAAAGGCGTCGCGTTCCCACTGGGCGGCGTCGTGTTCCAGCCCTCGTCGTTCCAACCATACTTCGACCGGGCCAGGCTGTGCCCGCGCAAAGCGGAGTAGATGCCGCGGGGATCATTCGGGTCAGTCGGAAGTGTATCGGGCACATCATAAATGAGCTGCCCGAGGAAATAGCCGAGGAGCAATTCCGGATCCATGTCCGGCAGATTCTGCACCTCGGCTTCGCGGAAGATTTGCGAGGACTTCGCTTCCGCGTCGGCGTAGAGGACAAAGCTGAGGCCGACAATCGCAAATAGCGTCAAGAGCGAGATGACGACCAGAAGGATCACGCCGCGCCGCGTTTCGGACGCCAGTGGGGTAGGTTGTCGATACATGGGGTCACTCCTGCAAGGCGCGTCCCCAGGATCGGGATCGCCGCGCGTTGGGTTTGGCCTGGAAGTGTCTCGTCCTGAACGCCGCCGTCCTTGCCATGCAAAAAGCACGTTTCAAGAAGGCTTATCTCCGGGTGGCACGCCCTGAGTCTTCGTAGGGCGTGGGGCTGCCGTAATCACGCCCTTCGAAGACTCAGGGCGTGCCACCCACAGAGGTTCGCTTACATGTCCTGCACAATCGTGATCTGCCGGGCCTGCTGCGTCTTGGCATCCCAGACACGGATGGTGATCTGCACTGCCGTAATCAAGTAATTCGGCGGCTGTGCGTTGGGCGCTACAGACGTGTCAAAGGTACCGCCCGACAATGGCGGCAAATCTCCAAATGTCTGCGCCAGTCCGTTCGTGTCATAGATTGGCGGTGGCGGCGGTACCGTCGAATTGGGTGGAAGCTTTTGCAGAATCTGGATATCGAATGAAAGCACATCGGTTAGCAATAACGTCCCGCCACGCGGTGACCGGTCGAACGGTGGCAGGCCGCGTGTAGGATCGAGCTGAAAACTAGGATCCGGAGGAGTAGCTTGGAACACGCGACGGGAAGCCGTTGGGTCTGCCAAATCGGACGGGTTATTGAAATACAAGTACTCACCAGCCGCGAACGTAACCGGGGTGGGGTTCGACTTCTTGCAACTCACTTCGTTGTAGGCGAGGAGGAGCTGTAGGTACGTTGTTAGGTTGTTGACCGCGATTTTCGTTCCCGACCAATTCAGACTGCTGTTATCGGGAACTACGACGAACTGGCTGCGATAGAGAGCAAATAGTGGCTTGGGTCCGATCGACGTTTCTGCGGATGCGGTGTCTGTGGGTAGAGCCGTGGTTCCGGTTCTCTTGAGCCAGTAGGCCACCTCGGCCCATTGGCTGTTGTAGATACCGGGGGTGTCCTGATAGCGAGCATCCGCCGGCTGGTTAAAGAAATTGGTGGCGGCGAACAGCGGCGACGTGGGAGGCACGTTCGCCGAAAAGAAACTCTCGCGCCGATTGCCCCGCAGCTTGACGCTGAAATGGAGCAGATGCGTGGTTCGTCGCCGCGAAGGGATTCCATCGCCATCAGATGCCTCGTCCTGTAACGAGATGCCGGCCGGCAACAAGCCCGTGGGCGGCCCCTGGACGATACGGAAAAAGCCCTCGCGCGGCGTACCGAGAATCCAGAAACTCGGGTCGCTCAAGCGCCGACGGCCCTCGAAGTGATCGGCAGCCAGGTCGCGGCGTAGGAGCGTCGTTGCGGTGCGCAGCTTCTCTTCCATATCGCCGACTGCTTTGAGCTTGCTGAAGGTATCCAGGCCGGCGACAAACGCCTCGGTCAAGATGGCCATGGTGAACAGCACCAGAGCCGTGGCGACCAGCATCTCTACCAGCGTGAAGCCGTGTCTTCGTCGCATCGGTCGCGTTCCTCGGCTAAGGATCCGTAAAGTAGTAACTTGATCACGGACACACTGTTGACACGGCTTGGGTGGCACGCCCTGAGTCTTCGAACGGCGTGCTGAGTGGCTAGCGCCCAGGCCCTTCGAGGACTCAGGGCGTGCCACCCCGCACTCGCTCTGATTCACAGGTCATGGACTCAGGGCGCCGACCCCGGCCCCTTCTCAAAGACCTCGACGACGCCTTCCATCACCACGACGCGATTGACATCGGCCTTGAGATTGGTCTGGAGCTCCAGTGCCACACCGCCCGCGACATCCGTGACATCGACGACCCGATAGAAGTAGCCGTGCACAGGCCCATGCAGCAAGATCTGGGCTTGGTTGGGGCTGATGCTGGCGTCCAGGATCCAATCGCCCTTGCGTACCACAGGCTTTTCCTGCCCGGGTATGGGCGTCAGGGTGATCGCGTTGGTTGTGTTAGGAATCACCTGGGCGGCGTAGGTCGTCTCGCCGGACGGGACCAGACTGGAGGTCACGTTCAAGGGGCGTTGGCTATAGACGACAATAGTTAGCTCCACCACCGAGGGCACGGAGCTGCGCGGCCGGCGCACCAGATAGGCCCAGGAATAGCGCCCCTCTCGTAGGACAACAAGGCTCTGCCCAGCTGCGGGAACGATTTCCGCACCGGCGACACGAAGGTTCTGCCCGCCCGCGACACCCTGGGGATAGAACGTGATATCATCCAGGAGCGTGAACCACTGAAGAGTTTGTTGCCGCGCCACCGTGGGTGCAAGAGGAGGGGATGCAAGAAAGTTCACCGTGAACCGGGGAATTCCCGGAGCACGGCCGCCGACCCAACTGTTGAAGGGGCTGACGAAACTCTGTGTACCAATCGGATCGATATAGATCGGATAGCTAGGGCCATCGGCGAGCGCGGCTGGCACCTGTCCCGGCGTGGTACCGGGTGGACTGGGATTGACAAACTGATCTCCCGCAATAAACAGGCGCGGATCGTTGCGGAAGCCGCGCACCAGGGCAATCGCTTCCGCACTGGCGGCAGCCTGCGCGGTGCGATCGTCCTTGATCGCCTGGGCCATGCTCAGGGCACCGAGCGGGAACAGCGTCAAGAGCGCCAGCAGGCCGATCGCCATCACAAAGATGGCGACCAGGACTTCGATCAGCGTGGTAGCGGTGCGACGTCTCATCGTTGCATCTCCTCTGCGTCCGTGGCTCACAGTCCGGACGACCGCGGGTCTTTGGCAAAGGAATAGGGATCGGTGCTCGGGGGAGGATCCACGGGATGAGCGGCGATCAGGCCGGTGCGCACCTGAATGGTGATCAGGATCTGGTCTCCCGGGTTCTTCGCATCCTGAGTGGGGTCGCGCAGCCACAACATGATCTTGTCGCCCGTCGCTACCGGCTTGAGGAGGGCTCCAGAGGGGGCGAAAAGGATATCCAGCGGCGTGTTGGCCTGTACCAGCCGGGGAAAGCCAAGGCTAGTGTTGCTCGTTGCATAGAGAGGGTAAGGTGAGGGCGCGAAGTCGATTGCCACGTCTTGCGCCAACTGGAGCGGCGTCTCGCCCTGCAAGAGGCGCGGCTCGCGAATGATGCGATAGTCATCCGTCGGGGCGATGGCATACGGAAAGGGAGAAAAAACCTGAAGCTGGTTGGGGAGCACCGGAGCCACGATCTGATGAAGCAACCCCCCGCCCTTGATCTCCAGGTAATCACCTGGCTGTACCGGCCAAAGTGCTTTGTTGCTAGGGGCCGCGCCGCCTGCAAAATCGGCCGGTAAGGTCTGGAGAGGCGGAGGTGGGGTCAGCACGACTTGATTCCCCGGATTGGGGACAGCGATCTGAGCCCAACGAAAACCACCGCCCGGGTTCGCGCCCGGGCGGAAATCATCCGGCCGCTGGATGTAGGCCAGATCGGTAGCCAGAGGTTGATTGCTCAGGAGCGGTTGATTGCTTGGCACATAGATGCGTACGCCGGTCGGGGCGCGATCATTCTTGGCGCGCTGCTTGGCGATCAGCAGCCAACCCTGCAATTGATCGGCGGCTTTGGCCACTTTCTGTCGTTCCTGGAATCGCGGGGCAATAGCCACCGTCAGTGTGGCCAGTACCAGCAGGAAGCCCATGACCACCAGCATCTCGACCAACGTGAAGCCCGTTCGCGTGCGGCGGTCGCAAAGATTAGGTTTGCTCATCACGAACCTCCCCGGCCACCCAGGCGAAGACGAAAACTGTAGATATTGTCTGCTTCGTCCGGCCCGCTAAAGATGGCCATCGGGTCCGGGGACAGTGCACTTGGGAGCTGCGGCGACGGCGGGAACCACGACGCGAGCCCGGTCCGCTTGTTCCGCCCGGCTGAGACGATGACGGGTTGCATGTAAGTTGCGACCGGGGTGTACCCTTTATCGCCAATACCCATGTGGACCGGATGACAGAGTTGTTCAAACCAATAAACACCTTGGCGGGTGTTTAGGTTCGTCACCAAGTTATTCCAGTTGCTCTCCAAGAGCAGTCCGTGCGGATCCACTGGGTCCTGGAACCGGCTATTGACACCGGTCTTGTCTGGATTGCTCTGGTTCAATTCCGAACCTCCCAAGGGACTTCCGAAGGGCCAGCGGTAGAAGACCAGCGGGGTGCCCCAGGCGTCGACGAGTTCCGGAACGCCATCGTTGTCCGTGTCCGCCACCGCCCCGGAGCCAGCGAGGTTGTCCACACCGAACGTCGTCGTCCCTTTCCGGCCCTGTTGCAAGGCGAGCAACAACATGGCCGCGGATTCTGTTGTGGGAGAGTGCGTGCTCCCGGTGAGAGTCGCGAGCGCCCTCGCATAAGAGGTCTTGGCGGGCAGATCCTGTGGCCCGATGTAGGGGTTTTGCCTGACGGGCACATCAAGGGCCGTCTTCCACGGAGCCAGGGCTTCCGTGAAATTCATCGGGAATTCCTGCTTCAGGCGCAACTTGATCCAAATCACCCGCGCGCGGCGTTCGTCACCACCTGCCATCAGGATCACGTTAGGCGGGATGGTTTCCTGGTTGGCCTGAGCAATCACGGCCTGCCACTGTTGTTCCAGCTGACCCATCAAGGTTTGGATTGTCAGCTCCGTGTTCGACTGCTTCTGGGCGCTGATGACGCCGACGGTCGCCGCGGCCGTCAGCGCCGCCAAAGCACTGATGATGGCGACGACGACGAGCAATTCGATCAGCGTAAAACCAGCCGGGAGGCCTCGGCGGTGCATCCTCTTAGTAGGGCTAACCGAAATCATCGCAGACCTCCTCTAGTTCTCCACGCCCAGCAGCTTGTCGTAGTAATTACTCTGGTCGTCATTGCCGGCCGTGCCGTCCGGATAAACGGTGGATGCAGTGTTCGGCGTCCAGACCGGCTTGCCCAAAGCGTAAACTGTGCCCGATCCAAACTTGCCGTCCGCGCCCGCGGAAACGATCTGGAAAGTCTCCGGCTTCAAGTAATGTGGACTGGGGAGCCAAGACTCCGCGAGAGGCCAGACGTTTTGCAATGTGGCGCAGTCACTGCTGCCAGTAGTAAGAGCGTACCTGTTATATCCATTGCGCGTCTTATAGGAGCTGAAGTATGCAAACGGAACTTTGCCGTAGGCATCTAGATAACTGAAGTGAAGCGACGAAGGAGTTCCCAGCGTGGGCAGAACGGGCACCCGGCTTGCCAGCGGCAGCCTGACCAGCCGGCTCGTTTGAAACTCGTAAAACGGCCCGACCACGTCGCTAGGGCCGCCAGGCTTGACATGAGCGCTTGGATCCCTCGGATTGGTCGAGAACCCAGTGCAAGAAAACGTCCCGTTCACGGCCTGAGGAATCCCACCCAGGAAGAACACCAAGCACTGATCGCCCTCCAGGAGTACGGCACCCTGAGACGCCACACCGTCACCGTTCCAGTCAATCCCTCCAGTCGCCGAGGGATTTGCCCACGGTGGCGGTGATCCGTCTGGCAACGGCGATAAGATCTGTGGAAACATCTTCGCGATAAACTGCACCGAGTCATAGTCGAGCGTGCCAGGCTGATTCCTTAGAAGGGGAGGGTAAGTATTGTCGTTGAAGCGCTCGGCCAACTTGATGCGACTGGGTGGATACGCTTTGTACTTGGTGTGGAATGCTTCCAGTGCAATCGCCAGCTGGCCGATGTCGTTACGGTTGCGGACTTCCGAGATCTTGCCCCGCGACTTGGCCACCGCCGCCGTGAGCAGCCCGACCAGGATCGCGATAATCGCGATCACCACCAGTATTTCCACCAGCGTAAAGCCGGTCCGCCCCGCTCGCTTGACATCCACGCGTTTCATGGCAGGAGTCCTCAGTCCGTGGTCCTTCGTCCGCAGTCCCCAATCCGGCGCGCTTCTCACCCCAACCAGGGAGTAAGGACGACGGCCCAGATTACTTGCTCAACCCTTCCAGCAGCTTGATCAACGGCAGGAACAGGGCGATGACGATCGAGCCGATGATCAGACCGAGGGTCACGATCATGATCGGCTCCAGCAAGGCGATGAGGCCTTCGACCAGGACGTTGACTTCTTCGTCATACACATCGGCGATCTTGGAAAGCATCGTATCCAGGTCGCCGGTCTCCTCGCCGACGTCGACCATGTTCACCACCATGTCATCGACGAGCCGGCTCTCCCGCAGCGGCTGGGCAATCGTTTCGCCTTCGCGAATCGATTCATAGACGCGCAGATAGCAGCGTTCGTAGACGGCGTTGGTACAGGTCTCGCGGACGATGCTGAGCGCCTCCAAAATCGGCACACCGGAGCTGACCAATGTCCCCAGGGTGCGCGTGGTCCGGGCCAGGACCGTCTTTTCGACGATCGTCCCCATGACCGGGATCCACAACGTCAGGCGATCGACAATGTAGTTGCCGGTCTTGTTGAGGCGGATCAGCTTGAGCAAGAGCCAGAACGCTACCGGGAACAACGGCAGCAGCCACCAATTGTTCACGAACCACTTTGACGTCGTCATGAGGGTCGTGGTCATCAGCGGCAGCTGCATGTGGAAGTCAGCGAAGATCTTCTCGAACTTGGGAATGATGTAGATCATGATGAACGTCAAAATCCCAATGGCGACCGTGATGACCGCCACGGGATAGACCATGGCGCCGGTGATGCGGCGCTTCAAGCTCTGTGCCTTCTCTTTGAAGTCGGCCAAGCGCTGCAAGATCACTTCCAGGGCGCCGCCGGCCTCCCCGGCCTTGACCATGTTCACATAGAGGCGATCGAAGCACTTGGGATGCTTGCTGAACGCCTCGCTCAGCGTCGCACCGGATTCGACGTCATCCACGACATCCATGAGGGCGTTCTTCAGGATGCCGGGCTTCATCTGGTGCTCGAGAATCTTGAGGCTGCGGAGCACCGGCAGGCCGGCGTCTTGCAAGGTCGAAAACTGGCGCGTGAAGGTGCACAGCTGCTTCATCGACACGCCGCCGATCGCCAATGTCTGCCGTTTTCTGCGCTTGGCTCCTTGCTGCTTGGCTCCTTTTTTCTCTTTTTTCTTGCCGCTTTGGACCTCGATGATCTTGGTCACAAAGTAGCCCATTTGCTTGATCTTCTGCTGGGCTTCTTCTTCGCTGAGCGCCTCGACCGAGTCCTTGACTTCGCCGCCGGTGGTGTCCAGGGCCTCGAATTTGTAGGTCGGCATGATCTCGCTCCCCAACGATGACGGATGACTCTTCGCAGACGGACGCTGAGCTGGTGATCGATCCCCCAGGACTGGTAGCTTCCCTACGCCGAAGGCGTTCTACAGCGCAGCCTTCTCTATGCCGAAGGCGTTTTACTGCACAGCATTCTTTACGCCGAAGGCGTTGCACAACACAGCCCAGGGTCGCGCAGCGCACCCTGGGAGGAGCCGGCCTCCCATGTCAACCTACCCCGAAGGGGTTGTACAACGGTATGAGCATCTCCTGTGCAACCCTTTCAGGGTAGACCCAGTGTCGGGCGCCACTTCTTCCCAGGGTGCGCTGCGCGACCCTGGGCTGTGTTGTGTAACGCCTTCGGCGTAAGGAAACCCCGTCGCTGTCGCACAATCGCGGACCCTCATTCAATCGGAAGGTGCTCCTAATCTTCCTCAAGAATGGTCTCGCGCACGACCTCTTCGATCGTGGTCCTGCCGGCAAAGATCGCACGCAGGCCGGAATCGCGCAGCGTCACCATCCCTTGCCGGCGACAGGCGCTGCGGAGTTCGTCGGTGGAGGCGCCGGCCGAGACCATGTCGCGCAGCTCGTCGTTCATCAAGACCAGCTCGTAAATGCCCATGCGCCCCTTGTGTCCGGTGTTGTTGCAGCGATCGCAGCCGCGCCCGAAAAAGAACTTCTTGCCGGAGACTTCGCCCGGCCGCATGTTCAGCTCCATCAGCATCTCGGGACTCGGCTCGAATTCCGTGCGGCAATCCTCACAGATCTTGCGCACCAACCGCTGCGCCAAAATCCCTTCCAGCGTGGCCGTGATCAAGAACGGTTCCACGCCCATATCCCGGAGACGGGTGACGGCCGTCGGCGCATCGTTGGTGTGCAGCGTGGTGAAGACCATGTGCCCGGTGAGCGATGCCTGGACTGCGATTTGCGCCGTTTCCAGGTCGCGAACCTCGCCGACAAGGATGATATCCGGATCCTGGCGCAGGATGCTGCGCAGCGCCATGGCGAACGTCAGCCCGATGTCATGGTTGATCTGGCACTGCACGATGCCGTCCATGTCGTACTCGACGGGGTCCTCCGTGGTGATGATCTTGTCCGTGATCTCGTTCAGCTCATTCAGAGCCGAGTAGAGCGTCGTGGTCTTGCCGGCTCCGGTCGGCCCGGTGACCAG
>JBGQLF010000160.1:0-11327 GCA_041499985.1 Gemmataceae bacterium | reverse complement strand
GGCGCGGTCGGCCTCCCCGGCGCTTTCTAGATGCTGGGCGATCGCCTCGACTCCGAGCCAATCGCTGGTGCGCAAGGCTTCCCGCCCACGCTGCCAGTGGTACTCCGGCTGCGTGACGTGATACCACCAGGTGCCGCCCCCAGCCACAACGACCAGAGCGACGGCGAGCCAACCATACCCGCTTCGCATGGGTGCGTGGAGAGTGGTGCGTCGTGAGCAGTGGAGGGGTGGGGGCGAGAATTGGGATTCACCACTCGACCACGCACCACTCCACCCCTACTTGATGTCGAGAACCAGGTCCTTCATCCCCCCGCGCGGCACGGTGATCCGCAAGGGCGTTTTCTCCTGCTGGGTATATTGCTCGGGGAGGGTCTCCTTCTGCATGGCCGCCAACGGAATGGTCAACTCACCCGGCCCCGGCCGCTTCATCCCCGGCGGCCAGTCCCTTTTGGAAACCGTGACCCGGTACTCCCCTGGAACCACGCCCAGCTTTTGCGGGTTTTTGAGCCGGAAGTTGCCTTCGTCATCCGTCACGTCCCCCGCTTCGTGGCCGCCGGTGACGGGGATGAAGACGACCTGCGCTTCCGGGACCGGCTTGCCGTTCCTGAGTATCTTGCCCTGGACGTCAACGGGCCCACCGCACCCGATCGCGAGGGCAGCCCCGACGAACAGGCTCCTCATCCAGAGATGGTGCCGACGCATGGCGAACCTCCTCATCACGGTAAGGTTACGGGCAGTCCGTCATTGCGACACCCGAGCAGCTGATAAGTCATATGGTCGATGGAGTCACTGACAAAATGTACCGAGCCGTCCGCGAAGACGAAGTTGGCACCGCCGGAGTGGCGCGACTTGAAGGCAAACTCAAGGCACCAGTTGTCGATGGAGCGCGCCGGATCCCCCTTTGGATTGGGCGTCTTGTTGCTGTCATCGAGGTAGCAGAAAGTTCCAGGATTGAGTTTGTAGTTGATGGGGACGAGGGTGCTGGCGATGTTGTTGCCCCCGTTGCCAAAGGCCCAGTTCCCGCCCACATAGGCGAAGTCGCCAGCCCGCTGGATGTACGAGTTCTCGGCGATCGCCGTCTCTCCGATCATCAACGTATTCGATAAGCCGTCGGACACGTCGTTGATGCGGAGCGTAGACTTGGCGGTGCGGAAGAACATCCCGCGGAGCTGGTCCGCCGTGGCGCCGTCGCCGAAGGCCGCGCTCTTGGCGTACCCCCAATTGCCCAGGCCGTTGTTGCTCGGGTCACAGTATTTCTCGAACGGACAGTAGTTGCAGTCGGAGGGAGCCCCATGGCACTGCGGCCCCATGCTGCCGACGTAGTTGCACACGGGAGCATTGGCATCATACTCGTCACTGGGACATCGGCCGTAGGGCAGCTTCAATCGTCCCGCCAAGGGACCGCCCATCGGGCTGTTCTTGACCGAGTTGTAATTCGCCTGACCGGGGTTGGGGAACGTCTTGTACAGGTTGTCCTGCTCCATGTAGGGCAGCGTCAACACCAGCCAACTCCCCTTGTCCCCGTTCCAACTGTAGGTGGCATTGGGAATTTCCAGCGACCCGGGGGGCCAGGCTCCGTTGACGTCGTGGTAGCTGTGGCAGGCGAGGCCGAACTGCTTGAGGTTGTTGGAGCATTTCATTCGGTTGGCCGCTTCTCGGATCTTCTGCACGGCGGGCAGCAAGAGGCCGATTAGGACCGCAATGATAGCGATCACGACCAGGAGTTCGATCAGCGTGAAGGCCTGCCCAAGCGGTGCCCTTCTCGCGGGGAGAAGGAGGCGTCGAAGAATTGCCAAGCGCATGGCACGACTCCTAATGCGAAAACGGAAGGTGGGTGAAGGCCCCAACCGCGATGCCGTTCATTGCAGCAGGAACCTTCGATTGTTCAGTTCATCAGTAGCCGGGAGGCGAAGCAGCCGGCATTCTAACCCTCGGAAGAGGAGGTGCAAGGAAAAACCGCTCCGATGTGGTTTTCAGTATTCTGGCTTGTCCTTCAAGCAAATCCACGTAATGCTGTTCACGTCTCGTGGAGGGGGTGTCGTTCGGGGCAGAAGGGCGAATACCTTGGCATGCGCAGGAGGTCTCGATGATGGTCCTGGTACCCGTTCCTCGCTGTGGCCTGGTCCTGGTTGCCCTCGCGCTACTCGGCGGCATGGGCAGCGCCGCCGACGTGCTGGCGCCGAAAATGCGCTTCGCAGCCGATAGCCGTGCGGCTGCCGAGCGCTGGCAGACCGTTTCCCGCCAGATCGTCTTCGACCTGTTGAAGATGGCCGACCTGCAAGCCACCCGCGCTCCGGGCGGGGAGGCGATCCCGTTCACGGCTAAGGAATTGCGGACAGAGGATCGGGGAACATACGTCTGGAGCGAGCTAGAGCTGAGCAGCACTCCGACACGGCGGATGAAGGTCGTCCTCACGGTGCCGAAGGCCGGTCGGCCGAATGAGAAGTTCCCAGCGGTGGTCTGTCTCCATGGGCACGGAGGCAATCGGTACCTCGTGTACGATCCGAAGAGTATTTATCATGGCTTCGCGGCCGAGTTGGCCGTGCGCGGCTTCGTCACGATTGCCACCGACGTCGGGCAACACGAGGTCTACGAGCCAGGTCGGACCCTGATGGGCGAGCGGCTTTGGGACGTCTTGCGCTGCGCCGACTATGTGGCGGGGCTGCCCCAGGTAGACGGGAAACGGCTCGGCTGCGCGGGGTTGTCCCTAGGGGGTGAGATGGCCATGTGGCTAGGAGCCATGGACCCGCGCATGCGGGCCAGCGTGAGCTCCGGGTTTCTGACCACCGTGGCGAACATGCGGCAGGGCCATTGCCCGTGTTGGGACTTTCCTGGTTTGACTGAGAATTTCGACTTCAGTGACGTGTACAGCCTGACCGCCCCGCGGGCGCTGTTGTGTCAGATCGGGCAAAAGGAGCGGGCCCCGGGCGGCTTCCCCGTGGAGATCGCGGAGCGAGCCCTGAGGGAGATTCAGAAGGCCTATAAAGTCTTTGGCGCGGACGCCCTGGTTCAACTGGATGTGCATCCAGAAGGTCATATCTTTGTCGTGTCGACTGCCTTGAGGTTTCTGGAACAGCACCTGCGGTGATTCACGGGCACACCGCACCTTTGCTCAGGAAGGAGTTGGCCCAAGATAGGAGGACCGATTTCCCCATTCATCCGAGAAAGACCGGAAGGATGGGGAAGCCAACTTCTATGAAGGGATCGACCGATTCCTGTGCGGCTGATGGGCACCCCGACAGAGATGGCGATCTTCGTCCACTCAATCCAGAGAGGACTCGGGTGTTGCGCACGCGGGGTCATCGGCCCAGCGTCGACCGCCGGTGCTGGTCGGCGCGTTGCTTGTCGCCCGTGCGTTCGTAGTAGTTGGCCAGTGCTTGATGGGTCGGTTCATGCTGGGGATTCTCTTGTAGGGCGCTGTTCAGCCAGCGAATCCCTTCGCCTTCGAGGCCGTTGCGCAGCATGATCATGCCAGCTTCGTGGCGCAGGTCCGCGTCGTGGGGCGAGACACCAATGGCTCGGGTGACCTCCAGCAATCGGCCGTGAGCGGCATCCAGGCTCTTCATCCGGACCTGGACCTGCTCCCCCTCCCCCGCTTTTCCCAGGCGCACAAGGCATTGGTAGAGGCCATAATTGGCCTCCTCTTCGTAGGGCATGATCTCGACTGCCTTGCGGAACCACTTCTCGGCTTCAGCTGGATCTCCTTGGGCCAGCGCCAGTCGGCCACGCTCTCCCAGGGCCGCTCCGTTGGATGAGTTCTTCGCCAGCACCTGGTTCAACAAACGGAGTGCTTCCTCAGGCTCGTCCAGGGCACGCCGACAACGGGCCAGGCCCAGGAGGATGGAAGGTGTATCGCCCTGACGAGTTCGCAAATACTCGTACTGTTCGAGCGCCTCCCTCGGAGGATGCCCTCGGAGCAGCAGCCCCGCCAGCTGGAGGCGGGCATCTTCGTTCTCTGGATCCAGCTCGACGATTCGCTGGTAGGCCTGGAGCGACTCCTCAGGCTGGTTAGACCGCTCGCAGAGCTTGGCTTGCCATAGCCAGGCCTGAACCTGCTTTGGTTCGCGCTTGAGCCAGCGTCTCACGCATTCCTGGGCGTTGGCCAACTGATAAGTGCTCAAGTACGCCGGGATGAGCACTTCCGCGATGAGGACGGTGTCCCCAGGCTCCTGTAGCATTCGGCCGACGAGCAGGTCCTGCACGCGGATGAGGTCTCCTTGTTGGGCCCGTAGGAGCAGGTACTCCAGATGTACCGATTCCTCCGGTCCGCCCAGCTCCCGGCACTCTCGTAAGTGTTGTTCCGCCTCCGTCAGAGCCCCAGTCCGGCGAGCGGCTTGTGCCAGGAGGAGATGCGTCTGGGCTCCCCAGCGCCAGACCTTCAAACACTGCATCAGATGTTTCTGCGCTTCGGGGAACGCGCGGCGAGCCAGAGCTGCCTCCGCCGCGTGGTAGTGGGAGTAGGCCCAGACCTGAAAGCCAAGTGCCAGGCCAGACAGCACCAACAGCGTCCCCGCCAACCTGCGTAGATGTCTCTGCACGGGAACCCTCGGACCGGAACTCTTCAATCCAGCTCCTATTCACGGCCCACGGCGTGTTATAGCACCCAGCGACTGCCGGGTCTCTACCAGGCTGCGCCTTCCCAAACGATCCTTCAGGGTATGACAAGACGGCTTCTCCGGCAACTAGAGGAAACAGCGAGCCACCGCTGTGGATGTGTCAGTCACCCTGGTTGGAAGGCGTGGAGAAATAGACAGCTGCGGACCTTGTTGTCCACGACATCGACTGCCTCAACAACCTTGAAAACACCCGGAGGATTCATGCCGTCGTGCTGCGCGGTTGCTTGCTGCGCTGAGATGCCCTGAAAGCGTTGCTCGCCGACCCAGGGGCGGTGAGTGCAAAGAGATGGTTCAGCGTGCGCCTGCTCGGCCTCGAGACAATCTCTGGCGTGACCGTTCTCGTTTCCCTCTCGATGAGGTCGCATGGTTCTAGTCTTCTCGGGGCGATGAAGCGGATGTTTGCTAGAAGCGGCCTTACCGTGAACAACTGGGCCCGATGGCGTGCGTAGTCGTCGCAACGCGCCCGCGCCGCCTTTCCCCTTTCGGCCAGTCATTCCTGTTCCACCCCCGCCACTCGATCCAATAAATCCATTGGACGACCCATAATATACTTTATCGGACGTTCGCACCGCGCCCACTACATGTGGCGCCGCCGTGCGAGCGAACAACCCCGCGGAACTTCACGTACCTTTGTTGGGTCTTAACCAAAGTTGGGAGCGACTCCCTCAAGATAGTTGAGAGATGGTCTTTCCCAATACTGACAACATGGAAACGGATGGCAAGTTGACCGACCTCGAACCATGACCTAGGCTTCAGGAGTAGAACTCTTGCCGGCGTCCATCCGGCGATTCGCGCGCTCTAGCATCGGTGTGTCTGGGCATTCTCCTCCCCCCCCTCCCTAACTCTCCGCGAGCGCGACCCCTACTTCGTGGTTTCCCTTCCCGTCCTTCGCGTAAGCCAACACTATCCTTGGCCGAACCGTTTCTCTTTCCCGCGGAAGGAGTTCACCCCATGTGGCCACTTCGTAACGCTAGGTCGTTCGCATCGCAGAAGGGCCAACGCCGTTCTTCTCGGCCCCAACTTCTCGTGGAAGCGTTAGAGGACCGCCTGGTCCCGTCCACCTTGTCCTCGATCGCCGCCAACTTCAACCCCACCGCCATCCCCGCCGGCGATACCCTCTGGTTCAACGCCGCCTTCAAGGCGACCGGCCTGGGGTCCGCCCCGGTGACCCTGCACATTACTAACGGCTTTGTGAGCTTCGCGGCCAACAGCACCAGCTATAACCTGGCCGTGCCCGACGCGACCATCACCTTCACGCCCGGCGCCACCACGGCGACGACCAACTTCGACGCGGCCAGCAACACCTGGGTGACCAATGTGTCGTCCAACGTCGCCGGCAACGTCTTTCTGGCCGGGGTGGCGCTGCCGGTGGCGAGCAGCCTGCCGGGCGGCATCCACGCGGTTACCTGGCAAGCGGCCTTCCAGAGCGACACGGCCGGCGTCAGTGTCAGCTGGCAGTGGGCGGCCGCCGTCTACAAGAACTTCGGCACCGACTACACCACCTTGGGCGTCAAGCCGGTGGACGCCAAGAACCTGAGTGTCTACCCCAATGGCGACCACGCCGGTACCCCCGAAGCGTTCAAGGCCCAGGTCACCGCCGGGGCCCTGGGAGGGGGTGGCACGAACTACACCGGCGCCTACACCCCCGCAACGAACGTGACGCCGTCGTCGAGTGGTACGATCGACTATCCCTTTCCCAGCAGCAATCCGCTCACCAGTGTCGCCTTCAACGAAAGCGAGGTGCTGGCCGGGGCCAAGCTGGACGTGGCCAATGGCACCTTCGAGGTCTGGTACACCGACGAGCACGCCCTGGCTCTCGGCGTGCGTCAGGTCAACGTGATAACCGCCAGTGGCACCAGCACCACGAACTATCCGGTCACGGCGCTGACCTCCAACCCCAGTGCTGCCCTCAATCCCGCCCTGGGCACGACTGCGACCACGGGCGATCAGGCGGGTACCGACTTGTCCGGGCGACCAATCTCTCCCTCGCTGTATATTACGGACATCACCACCGACCCGAACAGCCGCAGCGGGGACTGGCAATATGGCGGCACCGCGATTGCGCCCAGTGCCGTATTCGGCACCTGGAAGGCCTTCGTGCGGACGGTCGACCATACCAAATCACCGACGACGGTCACGGTGACCGGAGATGCCGATCCCGCCAAAAACGGGTGGAACCTGGGCGCCGGCTCCGATACTCCGCCGGCGGGCCTGACCAACGCTGGCTATGGCGCGGAGGTGCGTTGGAATCTGAACGATCTGTACAGCCAGGGTTTGTTGATACCGGGCCATAACTACCGCTTCTACGTCATCGTTCACGATGGCGATCAAAACAAGACCGGCGGGGACGCCGGGCAAGCGAGCTTCAACTATAACTACCCCGGCGCCCCGCCGGCCAGTCTGTCCGGTGTCGTCTATGTGGATGGTGATGCTGACCAAACGGGCGTCTTGGACAGCAGCGATACGGGCCTTGCGGGGGTGACCCTGCTGCTCCAGGGCACCGACGCCCAGGGGCACCAAGTATCCCTGACGACGACGACCGATGCCAATGGCGCCTACAGCTTCACCAACCTCCAGCCAGGGACCTACTCGATTGTGGAAATGCCGCCTGGCTCCCCCTACCTGGACGGCGTGGACACGCTTGGCAGCCTCGGCGGCATTGTGGGTACCGACATCTTCTCCCAGATTTACTTGCAGGGCGGCCAGAATGGTACCAACTACAACTTCAGTGAGCTGTTCTCCCTGCCGCCGATCAGCTGACCGGCTTCCGCCGGGGACGGGCGGCGATGCGTGAAGTTTGTGGAGGACCGGGCTTCTGGAAGAGGCTCGGTCCTCGTGCGTTGGTCCGCTCTCAAGACGCAGCGCACCGGCTCCATAGAAAACCAACCTAAGCATGGCAGGCTGCCTCATCCATCGCCTATGGGACCGCACTAAGGAAGAGGCGGAGGGATTCCAGGCTCAACTATCTCGCTGCGTTCTCCGGCCCCTTCGAGGGCGAAACAACAATTAAACATAGTCATTTTTATCGGCCGCTCCGCCCCAGTCAGCGCGACTTCGCCCTGACAACGAGGCCCCTTGCCAGGCCAATGCCTGCCCGCTGACTCAGGAGAACCACCGCCGCTCTGCCGGCTCGAGCAGCCCTCTCAAGAGCCGATGTTTGCTTAAAGGGGCCTTACCGCAAACAAGCCCCGGATGGGCGAGTTACAGCATAAGACGTGCAGGTTAAGACGAAAGCTACGGGCCCCGGGTGGTTCCGATCCGGATGCACCCCAGTGGCAAGTAACTCATCGGCTGGTGGTATGAAGCCCAAATCGGCGAAGAAGAACCCCAAGCGCTGCCGGAGGGAGCTGGACTCCGCAATACTCGCCTCGCGTACCCTAGAGCCAGGCAAGATGGGCAGCGAGAACCTTGATCGCGACCGTCTTGCCCGTGGCCGCGTGGTGGGCCTTGTAGATCGACCCCATGCCGCCTTCGGCGATCTTCTCGACGATCCGGTAAGGACCCAGTAACTCCAGGGATCGAGAACGGGCCAGCAGTGCCATGATGGGATCCTCCTGGGTGCCACCGTTCGAGTCCTCACCCTCGAGGGGGCCGTTGCACCATTAGGGTCAGGAATCGGGATCGCCCCTAACTCAGCACGTTCCAAGTTGGGCGTTGGACGGCAAAGCCCAGTGCATAAACAGAGCCGATTTTGTTGATCATTGCGCTCGCGCCGGCGACGGGATCGCGGCATGCCCAAGCATGCCGCCTTGCTCGCTATCGCCTCTTGTGAGGCCACGCTGGCCTTGCTCACTGCCCGGCGGTGGTACCTACGAGCCCTGGGAACTGGGCCGCAGCTGCGCTGGTGGCAGCCGAGGAAGCAAGCCGGTCGGCTTGGTGCCCAGAGGTGCGGTGGTCCCAGTCCCGGCCCCGTGATGTCTCTTTCCAACGGAAATGGTCTCGAGGAGGCTCCTTTCCCGCTGGATGGCGTCCTCGAGACGGGATCGCAGTCGCAGAAAGGCGGCGGCACAGTCCGGGTCAAACTGCGTCCCTGCCCGTTTGCGGATCTCTTCGAACGCCAACTCCAGGGGCAGTGCGCGCCGGTAGGGCCGGTCGCTGGTCATGGCATCAAAGGCGTCCGCCACGGCCACGATACGCCCTAAACGAGATATCTCTTGCCCACACAGGCGGTCGGGGTAGCCCGTGCCGTCCCAGCGTTCGTGGTGGTGGCGCACAATGGGGATCAGCGGCGTCAGCTGAGGAATCGTTTCGAGGATGGCGGCCCCCTTGACGGTATGCAACTGCATGGCAGCGAACTCTTCCTCGGACAGAGGACCCGCTTTGCGCAGGATGGCGTCGCTAATGCCGATCTTGCCGATGTCGTGCAGCGGGGTGCCGGTCTGGATCAGGTAACGCTCCGCTGGCGTTAGTTTGAGTTCGTCGGCCAGCCGGAGGGCGTAGTCGGTGACCCGCTGGGTGTGGCTCCCCGTATGGTCATCCCGCAGATCGACGGCCTGAGCCAGGGCGGTCAGGGTCTGCACGAACAGCTGCTGTTCCCTCTCGAGGAAGTGGGCCACGCTGGCGATGCTTCCGGCGACGCTCGCGGCCAGAGCGTCGGCCAAATGCAGGTCACCCAGCTGGAAGGGCTCGATGAACGGTCCGCGCTCGAGGTAGAGCACTCCCAGTCTCTGGTTTGGTGTCCGCAGTAAGGCGCCGAGACTCGAGCTGGCTACGCCCGGTGAGCGTCTGGGTGTTGGTCCCCCCGGAGCATCCGGTCGGATGTCTCGGCCGAGCAGAGACTCGCCCCTTTGCAGCGTGCGTTGGACAACAGCCTGGACCGACCCCTGGGGATCCTTCAGACCGGGATCGTCGGGTCGACAGACTCTTGGAATCGGTTGCCCCGTCGTTGCCTCGACGAGGGCGATGCAACCACGCTGGGCACGGAGGGCATGCAGTGCATCGTTCAGGATCGAACCCAACAAGTCATCCAGCGACGTGTCGTGAGAGAAATCGCGACCAATCCGAAGGAGAGTCCGGAGTCATACGGAGTCGCAGACCAGCTCGCTGGGGTCTCCGGCGACAAGCGCGAGGGCGTGCTCCCCGGAGGCTGGGGGCGCACTCTCCATCCGTGCCCAAGGTTCGCGTGGATCTTCATCCGATGGACCGTTGTTCTCCCAGATCTCCACGGCCAACATCAGGTCCCCGCACACGAGGAAGTCTCCCTGACTCAGCTTCTGATCCGCGCGGCCGATCCGGAAGCTATTGAGAAAGGTCCCGTTCGTGCTGCCCAGATCGCGGACCACCCAGCCTTGGTCCGTAAGCGCCACTTCGGCATGGCAGCGGCTAATAGAGGGGACATCCAAGACGACTTCCAGGTCGTCCAGCCGGCCAATCTGGAGCAGGTCCTCCGACTCCCAGGTCTTGCCCTGGATCAGCGCGCTGACTCCGCGAAGCCGAATCGGACGCCGCTTCATAATCGTCCCCTGTGGGAGCCGCGACGTGGACACCCGCACGATCCGAGGGAGCAACGCTCGCCTCAAGTGCCGATGCATTGCCAGGATAGGGAGTCATGACTCAAGCGACTGACGTCAGCACGCGGGTGGTCGGGTTCGCAGACCGAGGAATGCCTACAAGAAGAACTCCGGGCCGAAGAGCGCCAATGATCCGCAGCCTGGCCACAACTCCGGGTTGGCCACCTAAAGCTAGCATGTGCGCGGCTGCTGTCAAATCAGCATGCCGCCGCACACCGAGGCTCTGCACCGAGGGAGTGCAGGGTCGACGGGAACGAGGGCTGGCCAGTCTGGCTCGGTGTCGGCCAGGACCCGTGCTGGGGAACCGCGGCAAGTTGGCACGCTTGCCTACGAACGGTATCGATCCGGAGAAGTCTTCTGAAGGATGGGCAGGTCCTCGTTCTTACCGTCCGGCCGTCTCGAGGCAGCGCTGGATCTCGCTTAGCAGAGACTCGGGTTCGATCGGCTTGCGGAGGAAGCCGCAGCAGCCATGGGACAAGGCCCAGTCCAGGCTGAGTACCGTCCCGGTAACGATCAGGATGGGGACAACAGCTCCCTGGGGCTGGCGTTGTAGTTGTTGAAGAAAGTGCCAGCCGTCCAAGACAGGCATCAGCATGTCGAGCAGGACCAGGTCCAGGGCCGGAGGGCGCTGGAGCGCATCGAGCGCCTCGTTGCCGTTGGATGCCAGGACAACGTGGTAACCCGCTTCCCGCAGAACAATGGCCAGCCCCTCGCGCGTAATGGCGTTGTCTTCCACCACCAAGAGCGTTTTGCCAGTCGCAGCCATCGCCCAGCCCTTCTATTACGCAAACTTCACCTCGCAGGCATTGTAATATACGGGCAGCCTGGCTGGGTTAACAGAGAGTGCAACTCGACCTCGTTTGTTGATGCCGCGGCCTGCTCACAGCCGGCGGCCGCCCGACCAGACACAAGGGAGTTGCCTACCGAGGCGATTGGACTAGGGGGAGAACGCGGGCTAGGTTTGTGTCAGTTGTCTTTTGCCTGGGATCGGGGAGTTCCCATGCCTCAGCGTAGCCTGCTCGGGCCAGCAACTGGCATTCCTCCGCAGTCCGAGTTGGAGCGCCGTACTTGGCCCCGGCATGTCTTTCGACAAGAGATACTCTGCCACCCCCTCCAGGAGCCATGGGACAGGACTTGGTGGGAACTGGCCACAGCACAGGATCTTTCCGCCAGCGGCATGAGGATCTTCTCCCCCCGTTCC
>JBGQLF010000159.1:0-11337 GCA_041499985.1 Gemmataceae bacterium | reverse complement strand
CCTAAGTTGCGCAGTTGGGCATGAGCACTATTGAATTCTCCGAGGGTTTTGCAGGCTGAAGGGTCCAGGTCTTCACTACAAAAGCCGATCGGGGCTCAGCCGTTCGGGCAGTTGCAGGTTCAGGGCTGCCAGGATCCGGGCCTGCTCGGCGTCGGGTCGGGCCACGCGACTGAGGACCAACTGTTGGCCGTCCGTGGTCTCCAGGTGAATGTCGCCCAGTTTGATTTTGCCCAATTCTCTCAGGATGACTTCGGGGGTCATCGCACGTGGCTGGGGTGCTGCGTTGCCGTAGCGCGGGTCGGGTTTGTGGATCACGGTTTGGAGCTTGGCTTGTTTGGCCAGGTGGTCCAGAGTCTTCCACAACGCATAGGCCAGCACGCAAATCATGACGTGCGCCTCCACCCGCCCGCTGTAATGGTGCCAGACCGGTCGCAGCAGGAGTTCACTCTTGAGAACGCGAAAAGCCCGCTCCACCACGGTCAACTGGATGTACGTCTCCCAGAACTCCTCAGCCGACCAGCCACCTTGATTGCTCCGCAGGAGGTAGGCTCCGTCCGCGGCCAAGGCGGCTTTGAATTTATCGACCTTCCAGGACCAGCGCAGTTCCGGCTTGCCCGTGGTGGTCACGGTCATGCTCGCGAACGGGCAGGCTTTGGGGTAACGCGCCTTGAGGCGGCCCAGCGCTTCCAGGATCTTGTCGCGCTGCTTCAACCGACCGGCGGTCACACGCTGGTGCAACTTGCGCAGGGCCTTGGCGAGGCCCCGTCGTTGCTTGCGGCGCATGGCCCGCTCCTTCTTGCGCCGCGGCTTGCTGCGGGCCAGCAAATAATGGACTTTGCCCCGGCGAAATTGCTTCACTTCCACCTCGGCGTTGTCCGGCAACCGTTGCCAGTGGCCGGCGCTTAATTGCTTGTGGAACTTCTTGAGGTCACTGCGGCGCGTGGCCAGCAAGTAGCGCCGTCCGTCCTTGTTCAAGAACTTGAGCGTCTTCTTACTGATCATGCCGCGGTCCATCACCCATACACGCTGCGAGCGGCCGAACCGCTGCTCGACGGCCCCGACGATCTGTTGCACGGTCTGCAGGTCCCGGGTGTTGCCGGCGAGCGTGGAGTGCGCCAGGGGAAAGCCCTCGCGGGTAACCACCAACGCCAAGACGATCTGTTTGCAGTCGCTGCGATGGTCCCGCGAGTAACCGCGTTGGGCCAGGTCATTCTCCTCGGCCAAACCCTCGAAGTAGGTGCTGGTCAAGTCGTACAGCAGCAGGTCGTAGGCGAGCCGAAACAGCGTACCAAACTGGTCCTTCAAGTCGTTCTCAATCGCTTCCTTGGCCTTCAGCAAACTGTCCAACGTGCGATACAGGCGGTCCTTGGTGACCACCTCGTCGGGGATGCCCAGCAACTCTGGCAAGGCCGTGGAGGCATACCAGTGTTCGGCCAGGGCGAACTCACTGCACGGGGCGCACAGTCGATTGATCACTTCGATGGCCACGCTGTCCGCGGGTCGTGCCGTGTGCTTTCCCGCAGGCAGGTGCCGGGCCACGATCTGGTCGAGGTGCAGGGTGTGCCACAACCACCGGGCCAGCCAGATGTCGCCGAAGCTGCGCGGGTTCGTCCAGCCCACCGAACTCAGGCGGATGCGCACGACATCCGGGTCATCGGGGAGAGGAACCGCATCGTCTTCGGGAAAGAGGCGCAGTTGTTGGGCCTCCCCCTGGCGGTTATGGAAGACGACGGTGCGTTGCCAGCGTCGTTCCTGGTCGTGGTTGAGTTCCCCGAGATAGGCGACGATCTGCTGGCGTGGCCCCGCGTCGGTGCGCACGCTCTCGACCAAGGCATAGTAGGTATGCTGCTTGCCGTCTTTGGTCTTGTGGTAGCTGCGGAGAAACATGGCCAGCTCCTGTTACCCTGAGCATGGCCAGACGGGTGCCGACAGAGCAAGGGGGAAGGTCTTCACTACCACAGCCGCGACGCCGACGAGTTGTTCTCACTACGCAAAAACACGGGGCTTTTGCAAGGTCGGCTTGCAAAAGCCCCGGAAAATCGACTAAAGGATTCTGGAACTGCGCAACTTAGGCTAGAATCACGGCTCCAGTCCCGTTTGTGAAACCGGTTCCACGATGCGGGCGAGCGGACAAGGGGAAGTTGCTCGCCGCGGAGGTGACAGGCGTTGGCACTCAGCGAGACACTGGTGAGTTACGTTCCGGCGCTGATCCTGCGCCGCTTTGTGACCAATCCGACTCCCCTCACGGCACCCGAGATGGTTCGCTTCCCAGCGGCGGTGCTCTTTGCCGATATCACCGGTTTCACCAACTTGACGGAGCGACTCGCCCACTATGGTCCGGTGGGCACCGAACAACTGACGAACGTGCTCAACGGGTACTTTGAGCAACTCATCGCCCTGATTCTGGACCACAACGGCGACATCGTCAAATTTGCCGGCGATGCCCTCGTGGCCATCTGGGCGACCCCGGCCATGCAGGAGGACCTCGCCACCGTCACCCAGCGGGCCGCCCAGTGTGCGCTGGCGGTGCAAGCGAAACTCCAGGGTTCCCGTGCCGTCGAAGGCGTGAGCCTCTCGTTGCGGATCGGGATTGGGGCTGGCGAGGTGGCCGCCGTGCACCTCGGGGGGCTGTTTGCCCGCTGGGAATTACTCCTCGCGGGGACACCGATCTCGCAGATTGGCGCCGCCGAGCATCAAGCGCGGCCGGGCGATGTCGTGCTCTCCCCCGAAGCTTGGACCCAGGTGCACGAACGGTGCACCGGCACGCTCCTTAAGCGCGGAAACGTCCGGCTGGAAGAGATGCACCAGGGCCTGCCCCTGTGCTCACTCGTCCCGCTGCGGCCCCCTTCCGCGGACGGAGTGTGGGCGTATCTCCCGAGTGCCATTCGGGCACGCCTCGCCGCCGGACAGAGCGACTGGCTGGCGGAGCTGCGCACCGTCTCGGTGCTCTTTGTCAACCTACCCGACCTCAAGCACATCACGCCCAATGTGCTGGAGCAAACGCAGCGCGTCATGTGCACCCTCCAGGCCGCTTTGTATCACTATGAAGGCAGCATCAACAAGCTTAGCGTCGACGAGAAGGGCATCACCCTCGTAGCGGCACTCGGCTTGCCACCGCTGGCTCATGAAGATGATGCCGTGCGTGGCATCCAGGCCGCCCAGCGGATGCAGGCAGAGCTGCGGACCCTGCGCGTGCGGAACGCCATCGGCGTCACGACGGGGCGCGTCTACTGCGGCGAGATCGGCAGCGCCCGCCGCCGGGAATACACGCTCATCGGCGACGTGGTCAACTTGGCCGCCCGGCTCATGCAGGCGGCACCGGACGGTCTGCTGTGCGATGCGACCACGTATCAAGCCGCCCAGGAACGTTTCCAGTTCGAGGCCCTGCCGCCGCTCAAGCTCAAGGGGAAGGCCGAGCCGGTCGCTGTGTACCGGCCGATGGGGCAGGCCGCGGCGTCCGGAGCGACCGACGCCCTATTTGGGCGCGCGGCCGAGCGCGCCGTCCTGACCGAACGGCTGGCACAGCTGAGGGCGGGCGAAAAAGGGGTAGTGGTGCTGGAGGGAGAAGCGGGCATCGGCAAGTCGCGGCTGGTGGCCGACCTCGCCGCGCAGGGCCGGGCTCGGGATATGACGGTGCTACAGGGTGCGGGAGATGCCGTCGAGAAAACCACGCCCTATCACGCCTGGCGTCCCGTGTTCACTCAGCTATTGGGCCTGAGCGGTATGACCGATGCGCCGCAGCGCCGGGCGCAAGTTCTGAAGGGGTTGCAGGCGGAACGGGAGTTGCTCCGGCTGGCTCCCCTGTTGAACGACGTGCTACCGCTGGATCTGCCCGACGATGAATTGACCTCGCAGATGACGGGTCAGGTGCGGGCCGACAACACGCACGAGATCTTGCTGGGGCTGTTGCAAAGGAGCGTCCAGCAACACGCGACCGTCGTGATTCTCGAAGACGCCCACTTGTTCGATTCGGCGTCCTGGGCGCTGACGACTCTGGTTGCCGGTCGGGTGGAACCGCTGCTGCTGGTGATCGCGACGCGGCCCCCCGCCGAGCCGGTCCCGGTGGAATACCTGCGCGTGCTCAAGACCCCCGGTACCCGGCTGCTCCAGCTGGAAGGACTGGCGCCGGAATACACCCTCGCCCTGGTCTGTCGGCGCCTCGGTGTCGGCTCCTTGCCGGATCCGGTCGCGGAGCTGATCCTGGGGAAGGCGCAGGGCAACCCCTTCTTCAGTGAGGAGCTGGCCTATGCCCTGCGGGACACCGGCCTGATCCAGGTCGCCGAAGGCTGCTGCCAGGTCGCTCCCGGGGCCAACCTGGGCGCGACCGCCTTTCCGGAGAACGTGCAGGGGGTCATCATCAGCCGCCTCGATCGGCTGGCGCCGCCCCAGCAACTGGCGCTGAAGGTGGCCAGTGTCATCGGCCGCGTTTTCCCCTTCCGGGCGCTGCACGATGTCTTTCCCCTGGAGACGGAGCGCGACGCCCTCGCCAACCACCTCCGCACGCTGGAACGGCTGAACCTCACGCAACTGGAGACGCCCGTCCCGAACCTGGCCTACCTGTTCAAGCACGTGCTCACGCAGGAGGCGGCTTACGGCCTGCTGTTGTTCGCCCAGCGGCGGGAACTCCACCGCGACGTCGCCGAGTGGTATGAGCGCACCTTCGCCGGCAACCTGGCTCCCTATTATCCGCTGCTGGCCCACCACTGGCGCCGGGCCGAGGTGAAGCCGAAGGCGATCGACTACTTGGAGAAGGCCGGCGAACAGGCCCTGCGCAGTGGGGCGCACCGGGAGGCGATCCCGCTTTTTCAGGAGGCACTCGCGCTTTCGGCAGATTCCCCGGCTGACCCGGTCCGGCGCGCGCGCTGCGAGCGCCAGCTCGGGGAAGCCCACGTGGGCCTGGGGCAACTGGCTCTCGGCCGCGAGCACACGGAGCTGGCGTTACGGCTATTGCGCTTCCCCGTACCGACGACACGCATCGGGCTGGTAGCGCGCTGCCTGGGGCAGGCGCTGGTTCAGGTGTGGCAGCGGTGCCGGCCGGCCGCGCCGGTCGTCGGCGCGGCCCAAGCGCACGACACCCGTTCCGAGGCGGCCACCGTCTACGAGCGGGTCGCCTACTTGGCCTACCTGGCCCTGGACTTACCGGCGCTCATGCACGCCACCCTGTGCTCCGTCAACCTGGCCGAGCGCACTGGGCACGCCTCCCAGTTGGCCCGCAGCTACGCGGGTCTGTGTGTCTTTCTGAACCTGGTTCCGCTCAACACCGCGGCCGAGTTCTATTTCCGCAAGGCGCACGAGACCCTCCGGCTATCGAGCGACCTCCCGGCCCGGGCGTGGGTGTCCTTGCTGACGGGACTCTACAGTGTGAATATCGGCCAGTGGGACCGGGCGCGGTCGATCCTTCAGGAAGGGATCGGCGTGTCGCAACGGATCGGCGACAACCGCCGCTGGGAGGAGTGCACGACGCAGCTGGGCTGGATGGATTATAACCACGGCGCCTTCGCCGACAGTCAGCGCCGGTTCGAGCAGGTCACCCTCTTGGCCCGCGATCAAGGACACGCGCAGGCCGAACTGTGGGGGTTCTGCGGTCAGGCGATGAACGCCCTGCGCCGGGGTGCGATCGACGAGGCGGTCAACTGTCTCGATGCGGTCGCCTCTCTTCCCGACGAAGCCCATCGCCTGTCCCGCTCCGAGCCGATCTTGGTCCACGGCCTGCAAGCGGTCGCCGACCTCCGGTGTGGCAAACTGCACTCGGCCCAGAAGCACGCCACGGAGGGGCTGGCGCTGGTCGAGTCGCTTCGACCCATTACCAACTACTCCTTTGAAGGGTACGCGGCCTTCGCCGAGGTGTTCCTGGCTCTGTGGGAACTGGAGAGGGCGGACTCGCCGGACGAGCGGCGCCTGCAGCGCAACGTCCGGCGGGCGTGCGCCGTCCTGTGGAAGTATGGCCACATCTTCCCGTTCAGCCGACCGCGTGCCTGGCTCTGGCGCGGGTTGGCCGACTGGCTGTCGGGCCGCCCTGCCCGCGCCCGCAAAGCGTGGCGCCGCAGCCTGGAGGCTGCCGAGCGGCTGGTGATGCCGTTCGAGCAGGGGCTGGCCCATTATGAAATCGGCAGGCATTTGCAGACCGACGATCCCGGCCGGCGAAGGCACCTCAGTCACGCCTGGCAGCTCTTCATGCAGCTGGGTGCGGCTTACCATCTCGACCGCGTTCGCGCCGCGCTGCCTGACTGAAGGGCAACGAACCCTAGTCGTTAATGGGAAGGGTTACCGGGGAGGGCGAGCGGGCGGGCCGGCTTCTCCACGTTCATGCTCAGCCGCTCCCGGGCCGCGAACACCAGCGCCTCGGTCATGCCCGCGCGCTCCAACCGGAGGCCGGTTTCGTCCGCCATCGCGGTCACCTTCTCGCCATTGCTCCCGGGATCATGGTGGAACAGGGCAACGGCGTCCGGCCGAACCTGCACGCACAGGTCTACTACAGTCCCGATCGAGTTGTGCCCCCAGCCGCGCTTGCCTGGATACTCCTCGTCGGTGTACTGGCAGTCGATGACCACCAGGTTGGCGCCCTTGAAGAAGTCAAGCAGCGTCGGCTCGTACTGCCG
The DNA here is from genome assembly GCA_041499985.1 of Gemmataceae bacterium. Lineage (GTDB taxonomy): Bacteria > Planctomycetota > Planctomycetia > Gemmatales > Gemmataceae > JBGQLF01. The sequence continues at coordinate 4,738 of JBGQLF010000159.1, read as the reverse complement.
GGGTGCAGCATGGTTGGCCTTCACCGCGTCCTTGTTCAGCGCCACCTGGTCCAGTTCGGAGTCCGTGGCGAACACGAAGACGGAGCCGGACGCCTCCAGGCGGTAGCCCAGGCAGCCGCCGGGGTGCGGCAGCCGAACCGTCTTCACCTTGATGCCTTCGACCTCGAAGTCCGAGGCAGCGTCCCGAAAGGACAGCTCCGCCTGCATGGCCTCGAGCGGCACGGGGAAGTAGGACCCGCGCATCTGGCCGCTCAGCAGCTCGCGGATGCCACCGTCGCGTCGCTGCTCCCCGTAGACGGTGAAGGCGTTGCCCCTGCGGTAGGCGGGCACGAAGAACGGGAAGCCCTGGATGTGGTCCCAGTGCAGGTGCGTGAACAGCAGGTACCCATGGATCGGCTGGTCCGCGGACTCCTGCATCCAGGCGGCACCCATCTGGACGATGCCGCTGCCAGCGTCTAGGACCACGCGTGTGCTGCCGTGGCGCAACTCCACGCAAGTGGTGTTGCCGCCGTACTTCTCTGTGCGCCGGCCAGGCGTCGGGATCGACCCGCGCGTTCCCCAGAACCGGACTGTTAGCTCGCTCATGGCTGGCTTCCCCGCGCGGCGCCGCCCCCCTCCAGGATGCGCTCAAAGAGATAAAGGGTCTGGCCGAACTGGACCGTGTCGCCGTCATTCAGCACGCACGAGCGGACGGGTACCCCGTTGATGTGAGTGCCGTTGAAACTGCCGAGGTCCTCCAGCTCGAACTCGTCACCCCGGCGGGTGATGCGGGCGTGCCGCCGCGAGACACTCGTGTCGGCCACCGAGGCGGTGAGGCCCTTCTCGCGGCCGACGTCCACCTCGTCCAGGTCGAGGCGAATTGCTGGGGTGGGCAGGCCGCCAATCGGAGTCAGCACGCCAACCCAGCGCGACGGCGACTGGGCGCGGAGGAAACTTTCCGTGGCCTTCTTGCGCACGGTGGGCTCGTAGAGGTTTGCTCGATTGTCGGACATGTTCGGGGCCTCCTTCGTGGACCGAAATGAAGGCGTGTGGATGGATGGAAGGCCAGTATCCCAGAGAGGGAACGCCCGGGCAAGTGATTTTCTCTCCGATGGCGGAACGCAATAGAACGGGATCGATCTGGTCGTCGGCACGGAGGGGGGTGGTCCAGTAGGTGAGCGATGCGGCTCCGGCCGCCCTCACTCCGCGAAGCTCTGCTGCCGGATCAAGCGGGGCGAGAGCGGTCGTGCGAGGTACAGCAGGAGCCGAGCCACCAGACCGCAGCGCACGCCGCCAGCGTCGCCAGCAGAGCCTGTTCCCAGTCCAGGTCAGGTCCAGGCGGTGCTGCCACCGACACGTTCTGTTCCGATCCGGGTGCCGGCAGGGCAAGCTCCCGCAAGCCGCTGCGCACGACGGCCAGGCGGGCAGCTCCTTCCGCGATCGACACGCACGCACCCGGCCCACACAACTCGCCGTGGGTCGTCCACGTCATTGGCTCGGGCCACACGATTCCGGCCAGTCGCAGTGAAGGCTGCGCGGCCCCATCGCCGCCGGATGAGTCGGACGCGGTCCGCTGCGCCGTGAGGGACGCGAACTCCTCCCCCAGCAGCAGAACCTCTCGCGGAGGCGCCGACAGCGCGGCGCCCGACGCTTCCCAGAACAAGTCCAGGGCCTGATCTGACGGCACCGGCGCGGCCGGCCCCATGCGGCGGGAGGTGGGGCCGTCGGCATCCGGATCGGGGTTCCGCTTGTAGAGGTCGAGCTGCCGCAGCACCTCATCGACGTCGAGGCCGCGGCGGAGTTCCTCGGGAGATTCGGCATCCGGATCGGGCGTCCGCTTGTAGAGGTCGAGCTGCCGCAGCACCTCATCGACGTCGAGGCCGCGGATCTCCTCGGGAGCTGCAGCGACCTGCGCGGACTCGTCGCCAGCGTCGCCGCTGCCCGAGCGGCTGGCCAGGACCGGCTCACTGCGGGCGAGGTTATCGGCTCTGAACGTCAGCACCAGCGCCAGCGGGGCATCGCTGGGGGCCGTGGGTTCGGCGACGCTACTGCTGGAGACGCCCAGCTCAGGGAGCACGATCGCCGGGCCATCGGGCGCTGGAGCCAGCATGAACACGAACACCTGGTCCTCGCCTTCGTTGGTGACCAGCACCAGCTGCTGGGAAGTAGTCGCCAGCACGGCCAGGGCACTGGGGGTCGAAGGAATGCCCGTTAGCTGGGTCAGCTCCTGTACCTCAGCGAAAGTCTGTGATGCTGGGTTCAGCGCCAGCAGCGCCACGGTGCCGCCGAGCAGGGCGGCGATGAGATCCCCACTGGGCAGTGCCTGGACCGCTTTCACGGCTTCGGCGGAGAAGAGCGGGGAGGTGCTGAAGGTGTCCAGGTTGAAACCGACGAGGTGCCCATCCGTAGAAACCACTACCCCTGAGTCCGGGTTGTTGGCGAAGAAGGAGGGCGGACCGTTGACGCCAGTTGGAACAGGGATGGTGAGGACCCGGGGGCTCTGGTCGTTGAAGAAACCCTGGCCGACGCCGGGCAGCACACTGAGGGTGCCGTCCTGGTTGGTGACCACCAGGTCAGGGATGCCGTCGGGGCCACCCTTGCCCGTGGGGCCGGTCAGGTCGCGCACCGCCACCGACAGCGGGCCAATGCCGCCGGCCTTCAGCCGTGGCCCGGAGTTGGCGCTCCAGTTGCCGTTGCTGTCGTAGCTGCCCAGGAGGACGGAGATGTCGTTGGAGCCGGTGTTCGCCACCAACATGTCGGGGATGCCGTCCCCGTTGACGTCCTGGATGGTTACGCTCGTGGGAGTCTGCCCGACCTGGTAGGGCCGGGGCTTTGCGAACATGGGGTTGCCGGAGGCGTCGAAGCCGGTGGCCTGGTAGACGAAGACGTTGTTGCTGCCGCTGCCCAGCACCACCGCGTCGAACCGGGAGCTGTTCCGGTCCAGCTTGGCCCAGGCCACGGCCCCGGGGGCCAGCAAGCTGGTCTGGGTGCCGTCGGCGAGGGTGGCTGTGGGGGTGAACTGCGTGGTGCCGGGCACCTGGGTCTGGATCAGAAGCTGGTTCGTCCGCTGGTTGGCCAGCAGCACGTCCGGTGTCCCGTCCCCGCGGAGGTCGGCGACGGCCAGGGGGACACGGGTGCCGGTGAACGGGGGCGGGGGCTGGAACGTGCCGTCGCCGTTGCCCAGGAGCCGGAGGATGTCGCCGAACGGGTTGCCGACCAGCAGGTCCAGGAAGCCGGTCCGCAGGTTGCCAACCAGCGCGAGTCCGGTGGGCCCGGAACCGGCGGCGACGGAGAAAGTGTGGCGAAAGTGGCCCTGGCCGTCGCCGGTGTAGATCCACACCTCGCCGCGGTCCTCCATGAGGATGGCCAGATCGGGCCGGCCGTCCCGGTTGAAGTCGCCGACCACCACGGGGCCGGGCCGGTCGTTGATCTGCAAGCCGTCGCTGGTGGAAAGGGTCAGCGCTGCCTGCGGGTTGGTGAAGCCGCCGCGACCGTCGTTGGTGAGCACGCTGAAGGAATGGGCGCCACGGTTGACCACCACGAGGTCGTTGCGGCCGGTGCCGGTGAACGCGCCGGCCGCCAAGCTGACCGATTGCTCCAGCGTGCTGATTGCCGGGCTACCAGAGGTCGTGTCCAGGCCGTAGAGGCCGGCACCGGCGCGGAAGCGAAGGCGGGTGGTGAACGCGTGGCCGCTGTCATTGAGGAAGACGCTCACATCGCCGCTGGCCTGGTTGCTGACCACGATATCGAGCAGGCCATCACCGTTGACGTCCACCAGGGAAATGTCCGAGGGAGCCTCTCCTGTGGGCAGGGGATTGGGGAGGAGGCTGAACTTCCCGTCGGGCTGCTGGAAAGCCACCTGGATGCTGTTGTCGAGGGAGTTGGCTACCACCAAGTCGTCGAGGCCATCTCCAGTGAGGTCGCCAGCGGCGATGCGTGTCGGCACCAGAAGAGTGGGGAAGGCGGTGCTGCGGCTGACTTTGCCAGCGGTAGTCACGGTATACAGAGAGACGGTGTACACGAACGGGTTGGTCGTTGTTCGGAGCTGGGGATCTGGGAGTGAGTCGGCCGTTGCGATGGCCCCCCTACCCGTGGCGGTGTGCAGCATGGTCAGGTCCCGCGCGGGTCGATCCTCCCCCAGGTGCGCCTTGTCGTTGAGGGTCACGGGTGCGGCGAACGGGTTGTCAGGGTCAGACAAGCCTTTGCGGAAGAGGATGTTGCCGACGCGGTCGAGGACAACGCTGTCGGGGATGCCATCACCGTTGAGGTCCGCCAGGTAGGGTGTGTTCCTCGAGTCCACCCCGTTCGCCGGCGTAGTGCCAACGAAAGCGCCGTCGCCGTTGCCCATCAGCACGCCGATCCTGGCGTCGTGGTTGCTGGCGGTGACGAGGTCGGGCCGGCCGTCCCGGTTGATGTCCGCGATGACGGTCTGAACTGGCACCTGGTCGGTCGCGAAAGTCTGTTGGGGCTGGAAGGAACCTCCGTTGCCCAGCAGGACGCTGACCGTGTTGTCGAAGAGATTGCTCGTGACTAGGTCGGGCTTGCCGTCGCCGTTCAGGTCCAGCACCGCCACGGTGAAGGGGTGCTGGCCGGTGGGGAAAACCTTCTGCTTGCGGAAGGAGCCGTCGCCGTTGCCCAGCAGCACGCTCACGGTATTATCGGCGGCGTTGGCGGTGATGATGTCAGGGATGTGGTCGCCGTTGACGTCGGCTACCGCCACCGAGAATGGCTGCCTGCCGACGGCGAACGTCTGCTGGGG
>JBGQLF010000158.1:0-11364 GCA_041499985.1 Gemmataceae bacterium | reverse complement strand
TGCCGCCGGCCCGCTGGCTGGAACCGGCTGGTTATGCCAGGATGTTCGCCACCGGAGCCAGGAACAATCAGGCGATGAGCTGTCTCATCAGTCCCGACGCGCTGCCCGAGTTGGATCGTATGTGTCGTAAATCTCCCGACACGCCGGTGATCATCGATCATCTATGCCGCATCGGGATCAACGGCACCATTGCCGACACGGAAGTGGATGCGCTCTGTGCCCTGGCCCAGTACCCGCGCGTGCTGGTGAAAGTCGGGGCCTTCTACGCATTGGGCAAGAAGCAGCCGCCCTATGCGGATCTGGCACCGCTGATTCAGCGCGTGGTAAAAGCGTTTGGGGCGCGACGGTGCATGTGGGAGACGGATTGTCCGTTCCAGGTGGTCGAGCACAAGTATCAGGACAGCCTCGACTTGGTCCGTAACAAACTGGGGTTTCTCACCGCCGAGGACAAGGATTGGTTGCTGCGGCGCACGGCCGAGGAGTTCTTCTTCAAACAGTGAGGGATGAACCGTGGACGGCGAGACGTCGGTGATTGTTGAGTTTCTCGGAATTCCGCGGCTGCGGGCGGGTTGTGCGCAGCTTGCTGTCCCGGCTGGTACCGTCGCCGAAATGCTGGCCACGGTCGAGCGCTCTTGTCCTGGTCTAAGGGGACTCGTGCCAACGGGAGGCCGATTGGTACCCCACTTCCTGCTCTGCGTGAATGGAAGCCAGTTCGTGACCGATCTGGCACAGGAACTGAGGCCAGGAGATCGGCTGCTGTTGCTCTCCGCGGATGTCGGCGGTTGACACCAAGAAGGAGTTGAGGATGACCAAGGCTTTTTCACATCAACCAGGCCAAGCCCGACGCACCTCCCGGCCTACTCGTCCCCCGACTGTCGAGGAAGACGATATCGCTGCGGCCAGAGCACGCATCCTGGAGCAAGTTTCAGAGGTTCGGATCTTGGATCCGGAGCTTTGCCGCGATGTGATCCGCCAACGGCAAGAACGGGGCATCGATGACCACGACGAGGTTTGGGATGGAGTTTATGTTGTGCCACCAATTGCCAATAATCCGCATCAAGGCCTGATCGCAGCTTTGTGTGCGATACTGTTCAACCTCATCAACCTGGAAGGACGGGGACAGGTTTTTCCCGGCGCAAACGTTAGCGATCGCCGCTCTGGGTGGGATCGGAACTTTCGGGGACCCGATGTCGTCGTGGTCCTGAAGAATAGCCGGGCCCACGATTGCACCACGCACTGGATGGGTGGCCCCGATTTTCTTGTGGAGATCCAAAGTCCCCGCGACCATACCGACCAAGAGCTCCCGTTCTACAGCCAGATCCAGGTTCAAGAGCTGCTGATCATCCATCGGGACACGCGACAACTGCGCCTCTACCGGCACGATGGCCAGCAACTCGTCCTCATCGAGCCTTCGGATTTTCAAGGAAAGAAGTGGCTAGTCAGTAACGTGGTCCCGTTGGCTTTTCGGCGCAAAGTCTACCGCAACGGTCCCAAAACCGAAGTGCAACGGACTGACGGCCAGCCCGGCAGCTGGACGGTGTAGGAGACGTGATGTTCGGCTACCACGGGCGTTATTTGCGAATTGATCTGAGTAGTGGTGCCACCACCCGGGTAGCGCTGTCGGAAGACGTCCTGCGCCGCTTCCTGGGCGGTGTCGGTCTGGCGACGTACTTGATGCACCGTGAAAGTCCCGCAAGCCTCGATCCGCTCGCCCCGCAAGCGCCGCTCATCTTCAGCCTCAGTCCCCTGGTCGGCACACCGCTCACGACATCGGCCAAGTTCGCCGTCGTGGCCAAGTCTCCGCTCACCAACCGACTCAACGACGCCCTATCCTCGTCGCACTTCGCCCTCGCCGCCAAGAAAGCGGGTCTGGACGCCGTGGTCCTCACGGGTGCGTGTCCGACTCCCTCCATCCTGGTGATCGAGGATGGATGCGTGAGCATGCAGCCAGCGGCCGATCTCTGGGGGCTGTCCGCGGCAGAGACACATCGACGACTGACCGCTCGGTTGGGGCCGCGCTTCCACAGCGCCGCCATCGGCCCGGCAGGTGAGAATCTGGTCCGCTACGCCACCATCAGTCACGAGAATCGACACGCCGGCCGAGGTGGACTCGGAGCGGTCATGGGATCGAAGAAGCTCAAGGCCATCGCCATCGCCGGTTCGCAGCGGGTCGAACTGGCGAATCCAACAGGTGTTATGGCAGCGGCGAAGGACCTGTCGCAGCGCTCCTTCGGCCCAGCCACGGCCAAGTATCGCGAGCTGGGCACAGTCGCCAATTTGCTGACCTTCAACCGCTTCGCGGCGCTGCCAACGCGCAACTTTCAGCAGAGCACCTTCGAAGGTGCGGAGGCCCTGTCCGGCGAGGAATTGAACGCCGCTCGCCGGGTGGCGCGGCGTTCGTGTGCCGCCTGTACGATCGGCTGCGAGCATATCTATGCGGCGCCCGATGGCGAGGTCCGCCTGGAGTATGGAAGCCTCTTCGCCCTGGGCCCCCTCTGCGGCATCGCCGACCGGGATGCGGTGCTGCAAGCAGCTCGGCTGTGCGATCATCTTGGCCTGGACACCATCTCCGCGGGAGCGACGATTGCTTTCGCCATGGAGTGCGCCGAGAGAGGATTGCTACGAGAGACCGGCTTGCGCTTCGGCAATAAAGATATATTGCCATCTCTATTAGAGCGTATTGCGCGCCGCGATGGGCTGGGCGACCTGCTCGCCGAGGGCACGCGGCGGGCGGCGGCGGTCCTCGGCGGCGAGGCACCCGACTTCGCTCCGCATGTCAAGGGGCTGGAACTGCCCGGTTACGAACCGCGGGCGCTCCAGACCATGGCGCTGGGATTCGCCGTTGGCAGTCGCGGCGCGGACCATAATCGCTCCGGCGCTTACGAGATCGATTTTTCGGCTCGTGTGGATCGGCTGCACGGCTCGCCAGCAGCGGCTCGCCTGGCCGTGGAAACCGAGGACCGGGCCGCCCTGATCGATTCGCTCATTCTGTGCAAGTTCCTGCGAGGCGTCTTCGGTGATCTCTATGCGGAGAGCGCCGCTTTGTTGACAGATGTCACCGGTTGGGACGTATCAGATGAGGAATTGCGCACGCTGGCCCGGCGCATTGTCACGGCCAAGAAGCTCTATAACCTGCGCGAGGGATGGACTGCCGCCGAGGATACCCTGCCGAAGCGGTTTCTGTCGGAGGGATTGCCCAGTGGCGTCTCGGCCGGCGCCGTACTGCCTCGCCAACGCTTGCAGGAGATGATCCAGGCATACTACGCGGCCCGGGACTGGGACACGGAAGGCCGCGTGCCCTGGGAATTGGTCGAGAGACTCCAACTCGGCGACCTTGGCATCGCTGCGAGAGCGACATGATTACCGTCGGGGGCATCGTTCTGTGCGGTGGCCAGAGCAAGCGCATGGGGCGGCCAAAGGCGTGGCTGCCGTTCGCGGGCGAGTTGATGCTGCCCCGCGTCGTTCGCTTGCTCGGCGAGGCGGTCCGCCCCCTCGTCGTGGTAGCGGCACCCGAGCAAGCTGTGCCGCCACTGCCGCCGGAGATATGCGTGGTCCGCGATGACGAGAAGGGACGCGGCCCGCTTCAAGGGCTGGCGGCTGGGCTGGCGGCGCTGCGAGGCCAGGTGGATGCGGCCTATCTGTCGTCGTGCGATGTCCCCTTTCTGAAGCCCGCGTTCGTCCGCCGGCTCATCGACCTGCTTGGCAACCATGTCATCTGTGTGCCCCGAGTTGGCGACTATCATCATCCCCTCTCCGCGGTGTATCGGCTCGAGGTGGCGGATACGGTCGCCCGCCTACTGGCGGAGGATCGGCTGCGGCCGTTCTTTCTCTTTGAAGCGGTATCCACGCGGGTTGCCGAGGGCGCGGAATTGGCGGAGGTGGACCCGTCGTTTCAGACCTTGCGCAATCTCAACACGCCGGAGGATTACGAGGCGGCGCTACGAGAAGTGGCCAGTGAATAGCTCCAAACCCGAGCACTTGCAAATTGACTTGGCTTTGGGAACGCAGTAGTCTGCATTGACGTGCATTTCTACTCGCTTTTACTGGTGAGGTAGATGGGGCCATGATCTGGGAAGAGCACATCAAGAACCGCAATGAGTTGCCCCAAGCCGAATTGGAAAAGTACTACGGACAGCACGTGGCCTGGAGCATGGACGGCAAGCGGATTCTTGCCGGGGGCGCGGATGACCTCGAAGTATTTGAAGCCGTGAAAGCAGCTGGCTACGACTCGCAACAGGTAGTGTTTTCCTACGTCCCATTTCCGAATGAAATCCTCATGGGTGGCGCTCTTCTCTTCAATGAGGAGGTTGATTCTTGAAGGTCCGTTATCTGGTGGGCACCGCTCCCACCCCTTTACCCTCGCTCGGGGGAAGTCGTCAACGCCCTCGCCCGCTTCATCCCGTTCGCATCACCGGAGCAACTCATTCGCTGCTGCGGGACAGTCTCCTGGACACGGGCTCCGATGACACTGTGTTCTTTGAAGGAGTTGCCAGCGCCATCGGGGTCGACCTCACTCACGCTCCTCAACGTACCATTCTTTTGGCAGGGCGTGGTCCGTTCTCCTGCCGCTATGCCCAGGCCCTTCTGCGGATCACGGATGGCGCCAGTGAAACCTATGAGTGGACTGCAATGGTTGGATTTGTACCGATCCGGTTGCAATACCCACTGCTCGGGCAAGCGGGCTTCTTTCAATTCTTCGATGTGGATTTCCATGGGGCTGATCGCGAGGCGATCGTCACACCCAGTTGGGCGTTTACAGGCAGGCGCATCTAAATCAAGAAACCAGGCCAGCAGATGCCGGCCTGGTTCGCGAGCTCAACGTCCTGGACAGCAAACTTCACCCCACCAGCTGCCGAACCGGCTTGCCCTCCGGCACCAACTCGATCGGCCGGCCATCCTGCGACCGATACCAGGTGTGCAACGGGATGCCGAGCGCGTGATAGATCGTCGCGGCCAAATCCTGCGGCGCGACGGGGCTGTCCACGACGAACTCACCCATCGGATTGGTGGCTCCGACCACTTCGCCCATCTTGACGCCGCCGCCCCCCATGCAAGCAACTCCTGCCGAGGCCCAGTGATCACGGCCGGCTGATGGGTTGATCTTCGGCGTGCGTCCGAAGTCGCCGAACCACACCACCAACGTGTTCTCCAACAAACCCCGGTCGTGCAGGTCTTGCAACAGCGCGGCATAGCCCCGATCCAGCCGTGGCAACAAGCGTCCCTTGAGGCTCTTGAAGTTGTCCTGGTGCGTGTCCCAGCCGCCATCGGTAACCGTTACGAAGTGCACGCCCGCTTCGATCAGCCGGCGAGCGAGCAGGCACGATTGGCCGAACGGATTGCGACCATAACCCTCCCGAACCCGGTCCGGCTCCTGCTTCAAATCAAAGGCTCGCTTGGCGGCCGGCGACGTGATCAGGCTGTGGGCCTTTTCGTAGAAGACGTCGCGGGCCTGGACCACCTGCGCCGACTCTTCCACGGTCTTCTGGTACTTGTCCAATTCGGTGAGCATGCCAAAGCGGCGCTCCAGGCGCGTGCGCGCAGCGTCGCTGGCCACGCTCAGATCGCGGACCTGGAAGTTCGGGGCGTTGGCATCTTCTCCTACTTCGAACGGGTTGTACGGATCGCCAAGAAAGCCCGCGACGCCGCCGTTGAAGCGCCGGTCGATGTAGCGGCCCAGCTGCACGAAGGGGAACATGCCGTCGCGATAACCGCGCTCGCGCGCCACCACGGACCCGAAACAGGGAAAGGGCAAGGACGGATTGAACTTGTGCCCCGACATCATTAAGTGGTCCGCGGTGCCGTGACTGCCGTTTTTGGGATCATGCCCGCGGATGATGCTGAATTTGTCCGTCTGCTTGGCCAAGTACGGCAGATGCTCCACAAGTCGCACACCAGGCAGCGTCGTCGGGATGGTCCCAAATTCGCCGCGAATCTCGACGGGAGCGTCCGGCTTGGGGTCGAGGGTATCGACGTGACTCGGACCGCCCTGCATCCACAGGAGGATGCACTGGACGTTCTTTTTCGCCGGCGCCCCAGCCGCGGTGGCCAGGTGTTGCAGGCGAAGGAAGCCGGGCAAGGTCAAGCCAAGGGTGGATAGGCCTCCGACCTGGAGAAACCGGCGCCGTGAGAAGCTGGAGCAGTCGGATGCCATTCCGGTGAGCAGACGGAGCATGATGCGCGCCCCCTACAAGGCAGGAACAAGGTTGGTGGGAAGGAGATCGACCAGGCAACCTCCTCTTCGTTACAGATTGACGAGATTCGCGGTGAAGTCAAGCTCGAAGTTGCCTGCCTCACTCAACAAACTCCACTGCCACGGGAGCGGCGATCACGCCGGCCCGATGTCCTTCGAGCAACAGCCGCTGCACCGCCTCCCGGCCGCGCGGGCCATAATCCAGGGTCCAATCGTTGACGTACATCCCCACGAAGCGGTCGGCCAAGCCTACATCCATGTCCCGGGCGTAGCGCAGGGCATAGGCTAGCGCGTCCTGGCGGTGCTCCAGCCCGTAGCGGATACTCTCCTTCAGCAGTCGGCTAATGTGCCGCATCGTTTCGGCCCCCAGATCGCGCCGGACAACATTGCCGCCCAGGGGCAACGGCAGGCCGGTGCGCTCCTGCCACCACACACCTAGATCCACGACCAGGTGCAGGCCCTGCTTCTGAAAGGTCAATTGCCCTTCGTGGATGATCAGGCCCGCATCGAAGCGGCCTTGCTCAACGGCTCCCAGAATCTGGTCGAACGGCACCACCTCATAGTTGATCCCTTCGGGCACGAGCAGTCGCAGCGTCAGAAAGGCCGTCGTCATGGTGCCGGGGACGGCGATGCGGATACTTTTCAGGTCGTCGATCTTCAGCGGCCGCTTGGCGACCACCATGGGACCATAGCGGTCGCCCATGCTGCACCCGCTGGGCAGGAGGGCATACTTGTCCTGGAGCAGAGCGTACGCATGGATACTGACCGCGGTCACTTCCAGTTCGCCGCGTAAAGCGCGGCGATTGAGGGTCTCAATATCCTGCAATTCATGTCGAAAGGACAGATTGCCGGTATCCAGCTTGTCGTGGGCCAGGGCGTAGAACATGAAGGCATCGTCGGGATCCGGACTATGACCGACCGTGATCAGTTGCTTGGTCATGGAGGAACATCCTGGAAGGTGCGAACTCGTTAGCGTGGAGCGCTCATGTCGCTTTGACCTGGGTCAGAAACGCCCGAGTCACTTCGTGGCGAGGCGCTTCGAAAACCTCGGCCGCCGAACCAGACTCGGCGATGCGTCCTTCGTGCATTACGTGCACCGTGTGCGCCACCTGGCGGGCGAAGCCCATGGCATGGGTCACCACGAGCATGGTTTGACCCGAGTGCGCCAGGTCGGTAATCACACTCAGCACTTCCCCGGCCATGCGCGGATCGAGGGAGCTGGTCGGCTCGTCAAACAAGATCGCTTCGGGCTCCATCGCCAGGGCCCGAGCGATCGCGACCCGTTGTTGCTGGCCGCCAGAGAGTTGCTCGGGCCGGGCGTGTAGTTTGTCACCGAGACCGACGCGGTTGAGAAGCTTGCGGGCCTCGACCTCCGCTTCCGCACGAACTTGGCGCAGGACGTGCAGTGGACCGCAGAGAACGTTTTCCAGCACCGTGAGATGCGGGAATAGGTTGAACTGCTGGAACACCATGCCGACGCGCCGCCGCAATTGCCGCAAGCGTTCCGCGGAGGCACGCTGAGTCGCCCCAGCCGGGAGCGACACGCCATCCACCTGAACCTCGCCCTCGTCGAAGGTATCCAGGCCATTGATGCAGCGTAGGAGAGTGCTCTTGCCACCTCCCGACGGACCAATCACGACGGCCACCTCGCCGCGCTTCACCGCCAGCGAGACACCATCCAGCACGCGCAGGCTGCCGTAGTGTTTCACCAGCCTCCGTAGCTCGATCATGTTGGGTCGCCCTCACACCAGGACGCGCGGGAAGCGCCGCTCCAGACGCCGTGCCAGCACCGAGAGCGGATAGCTCATCAACAGATATAACGTCGCGGTCAATAATCCTAACTCGAGCACCAGCCGCGGATGATCATTGTACAGTTGATCATACCGGCCGCTCAGCTCCGTGACGGCAATGACCGAGCAAATGGACGTATCTTTGAACAGCGCAATGAAATCATTGGTCACCGGCGGAATGACGATCCGCACTGCCTGCGGCACGATGATGCGTCGTAGTGCGGTCCCCTTACTCATCCCGAGGGCCAGGGCGGCCTCCATCTGTCCCCTGGGAATCGCGAGCAGGCCGGCGCGGTAATTCTCAGCCTCGTAGGCGGAGTAATTGATGGCCAAGCCCACCACCCCCGCCCAGAAGGCCGGCAAGTGCACCCCGTACTCCGGCAAGACATAGTAGATCACATAGAGTTGCAACAGCAAGGGTGTGCCGCGGAGGAATTCCACGTACGCCAACAGCGGCGGGCCCAGCCAGCGCGGCCCATAGAGGCGACCGACGGCCACAGACAGCCCAAGGAGCATCGCCAGCGGCATCGACAGGCACGACAGCAGCACGGTGGTGCCGGCCGATGTGGCCAGCGTCAGCGCGTAGTGCCCAAGGTCACTCCAGTTGTCCTCTTGCGCGGGACTCTCGGGCGGCCAATTCTCCGCGGCTTCCCCGAGCCGTTCCTGATCCGCCGTCCAAATGCCGTAGTGTTCGTAGATGCCACGCAGCGTACCATCGCGCAATCCCTGTCGCAGGGCCTGATTGAGCCGCTCACGCAGATTCGTTTCGCCGCGCTTGACCAAGATGACGTAGTAACCCGGGGCGACCGGTTCACCAAGCCGGCGCAAACGGGGGAACTCCCGACCATAGTGCTGCGCGGCGGGGAGATCCTGCACGGTGGCATCGAGTTGGTGTTGCTCGACCAGCCGCATGACATTCGTCACGTCCTTGAACGCCGAAAGCTCAACCTCATCGCCGAATTCCGTCGTGACATAGCGCTCGGCCGCGGAGGCACTCAACACACCGACCCGCTTGCGTGGCTGGCCGGGCTTCGCCCGCAAATCCTCCCAACTCCGCAATGCAGGATCGTCCGCCCGGCCGAGCAGTTGAAGTTTGTACAGATAATACGGAATTGTCGAGGCCCAGATCTGTTCGCGCTCGGCTGACCATTCGTAGCCGTTGAGAACGAGGTCGATATCGCCGCGGTTGAGTAAGCGGGGAAGCTTGTCCCATTTGCCCTGGACAAACTTGCTCCGCTTGCCCAACTGGCGCGCGAGATAATCGGCCAGCTCGACCTCAAAGCCGACGAGTTCGGTGCCTCTCTCGTAGATGTAAGGACCCCCGCCGCTCTGGTCCCCACCCCACCGCAGCGTGTCTGCCGGCGGCGAATGGGGCAGGCAGCCGGTGAGGAAGACCAGCGAGACCGCTGCACCGCCGGCAATTCGCACAAGATGGGCACGCGCCCCAGGGTGGGACAAGGTATTTGATCCTCCTTTCCTCGCACGGCCGTGGACAAATCGGCAGTATTGTACAAGATCTGCGCTCACTGTCTGCCGTAAACCTCGCCAGGTTATACTCGACGCGGGATGGTTTGACCTGAGCCCGACGCGCTAGCGAGGGAACATGCCTCGCTAGCGCATCGGGCTCAGGTCAACTTGGGTCGCGTCGAGTATACAATTACCCAATTTGCCGCGGAGATGCTTCTTTCCAAAGGCGCCCAACCAGGACCGGCGACGCGTGAGAAGAAGGGGGGTTGGTCACGAAAAAATGCTAAATTCCGTTTGCCCGACGTGCCGACAGCTGTTAGGATTCCCGATGCCCTTCGTCTCAACCCTTTCCCCAATTTGGAGGCCGAGCCATGCTGACCAGCTACGTGGTAACGTGCCCTCATCCTGGCTGCGACTGGTTTGGAAGCCTGCTGCCTCAAGGTGATGCGGAGTCCTGGCGCGGATCGTCTCCAAACAACAAAGTCGTTGTATTTCAGTGCCCGCAGTGCCAGAGTGAGTGGCCAGCGCGCGTCGTCGGCGATGATGTCGTCCCGCTGCCCTTGGAGGAGTTGGTGGTCCCGTCCGTTTGATCTCCCTTCTGGAAAAGCCCCGCGAACCGCTCGCCGCACAGGTTAATCCTCCGCGCCGGCGTTCGGGGTGCGCGCAGGCGGGCCGCCAGCACTACATCGCGTTGCACACCCTTGACAACTGCCAGCCGCGTTGTTGAGATGCGTCCCCAGTGGACCCCGGCATCGTCCAAGTGCCCGTCTCTGGAGACGTGCTGGCAATGGCAGCCTACAGTTTTGTGACCACGTGGCGCGTGCGCGCCCCGCGTGAAAAAGTTTGGCAGGTCCTCAATACGCCGGCGCAATATCATGAATGGTGGCCGTGTATTGTTCACTACCGGGCGCTAAACCCGGGCATCACCGGCGTCGGCGCACGGGGGGAGCGGACGGTCCGCGGCCGGCTGCCGTATCGACTGCACTACACGACGACGATAACACGCTCTGACCCGCCGGAGGAGCTGGCCTACGACGCCGAGGGAGACCTCAGAGGCCGAGGGCGTTGTGTGCTGACGCAGCAGGGCGAGTGGACCGAGATCGTTTGGTACTGGGACGTCCAGACTGCTGGTCTCCTCATGAACCTGCTCGCTCCCGTGCTGCGCGGGCTGTTTGCCTGGAACCATAACCAGGTCATGGGCCTCGGCGAGCGCGGTTTGGCCCAACGTCTTCAGTGAGCGCCTGAACAGAAGGCTGCCATGCCACGCTTTAGCGTCCTTGACCAGATTCGCTGCCTGGATCCCGTAACCGAGCACCAGCGAATTGTCTTCCTCTGCACCTGTTACGAGTTTCCCTTTGACACCACGCGGGCGCTGGAGTTTGCCCTGTTCCGTACCTTTTGTGTGCCACGCATCTCGGCCCTGTTGGACCGGACGGGAGAGTTTCAGCACCGTGCCCAAAAACGCTACGACGACACGGACTTGATCGTCAGCGAACTCATGGAATGGGGTTACGACAGCGAGCGAGGCCAGCGGGCGCTGCGGCGGATGAATCAGCTGCACGGCCGATTTGCCATCGCCAACGAAGACCTCCTGTACGTGCTGTCCACGTTCATCTATGAGCCGATCCGCTGGAATGCCCGCTTCGGCTGGCGGCTCATGTGCGAGCAGGAGTGCCTGGGGATGTTTCATTTCTGGCGCGAAGTCGGCAGGCGCATGCATATCAAGGATGTGCCCACTGACTACGACGCTTTTGAGCGCCATAACCGCGACTATGAGCGCGAGCACTTCCGCTACACCGAGGCCAGCCACCGCGTTGGCGCCGCCGTGCGCGACATGTTCTTGAACATGTTCTTGGGGTGGGTTCCCGCTTCAGTCCGACCGCTGGCGAGCCCGGCGATGTATGCCATGATGGACGA